>CAYLZA010000021.1:0-1607 GCA_964387575.1 uncultured Spirochaetales bacterium
GGGGCGCTACCCACAAACCGCCTGACCACACCAGTGTGGTCAGGCGGTTGTTGATCGGTGAATATCGGGTCGGTATACGAAACGATCTGTGACCTCGCGATGTGCGTTTCCAATAAGATGAATTGAACACTCATTCGGGTCAAGCTCGGAACAAGTGGTTTTGGCTGTTATCCCGCGTCGACCGGCAGCTCGAGATCGTTGCCGGAGAGCGGGAAATCCACCCACGCTCCGTTGCGTTGGTCGGAGACGTGAAAAGCAACGATGATCTCGTGTGAGGTGCGAGCGGTCTGCGGAGGATATGGGAACGACGCCGTCCCGTCGAGCCAATGCACGATTTCGCTTACCGCCGTGTCCATCGACGAGCTTCCGTTCGTATCGTTCGGCCATCGGAGCGTCACCGAGTTGATCGTACCGAGCTCTCCGTTTTGTGCGAGCTCCGCAAGTTTTCGGAAGTTTCCGTTGAACCGGCGTTGATGGTTGACGACCAGAAGCGATCCCGTTCTACCACACACGGAAATCATCGTGTCGGCTTCCGAGAGCGTTCGCGCTATCGGCTTCTCGCAATATACAACCGGTATTCCCTTCCCGGCACATGCAACCGTAATCTCCGCGTGTACCGGCGTATACGTTGCGATACTGACTACATCAATATCGGTCGTCGCAATCATCTCCTTCCAGTCGGCGAAGACCGGAACGTCACGGCCTTCGGTATTCTGCATACGCTCGACGAACCGTTGTCTTCGTCCCATGTCGCGGCTGCTTCCGGCTACCATATCGATCCTCGGATTGTTTTGATACGCGTGGATATGTGTTCCATCGAGGTTTTCCACGCGTTGCCCGAGTGCATCACCCGATACTTGATCGGCACCGCCTATAAAGCCGAGACCGATTATTGCCGCTCGATATCGTTCTTTCATCGTTTTCTACTATAATATAAGCAGTGTGGGACGTGTAGGCCGGCTAATCAGTCGGCAACCCTCAGCCAACCTCCGTCGACGTAATAGGTAGATCCGACGCTGTAACTCGCCATCGGCGAGGCGAGAAATACGAAAAACCTCGCCACCTCGTCAGGAGAAGCGAACCGTCCGATCGGGGTGTGCTCCTTTGCGATTCGATCGAGATATTGATCCGCAGTGATCCCCTCCTGTTTCCCGAGTATTTCGGCCGTGTTCTTCCAGTCCGGTGTGAGAACCAATCCCGGATTGACCGTGTTGACCCGTATGTTCTCCCCGACGAGCTCGTTGGCCAGACATTTGGTCATCATCAAAAGCGCAGATTTGGTCGTATTGTAAATCGGCTCGTAGTAGAGCGGTTGTCTTGCACAGATCGAGGCGTTGTTTACAATCACACCTTGCCCCTTGTCGCGCATACTATGTACGACGGCGCGAGCAAAGCGTATCGCCGCCATCACATGGAGATCCCAGTAGTACTGCCACTTTTCATCCGGCGCATCCATGATCGTCTCTTCGCTCCCTGTTCCGGCATTGTTGATAAGGATATCGACTCCATCCAACGATTCACCTGCTTGTTGAGCGATTCTCGAAACGTCTTCGCTTTTGCTTACATCACCGGCCAATCCCCCTTCCTGCGCAGTCTCACCGCTGGCC
>CAYLZA010000021.1:1617-7672 GCA_964387575.1 uncultured Spirochaetales bacterium
CCAATCCGATAACCTCGGAGCCGGTTTCCTCCGAGAGCGTCTCCGCAGCGGCCTCACACCGCTCCCGGTTTCTCGCGCAAATCGCTACACGAACGCCTTCGTTTGCCAAACCGCGAGCTATCGCCTCTCCGATTCCTATGCTTCCGCCCGTCACCAGGGCCGTTTTGCCTTTGAGTTGCAGATCCATTTTTCCTCCTATGTAGTGCGGTTACCATACAACATGACGGGGAAGGATTTCAGCAGGTTACGCCGAGATCGAGATATGTAGAAGATTATTGCGTCTCCCGCATCGATGAGATTCTGCGGATCCGTACGTTTCGGGTGATTCGTCCGGTGCGGCGTGCTTCGTCGATGCCGCGTCTTAGATGAGAAAGCAGATGCAGAAATTGATCGGTGTCGTTTCCGAGGTTCCGACAGTTTTCGCATGAGCAGCAGTGCCCCCAGGTGTCGAATCCCCAGACTGCGACGAAGTCCGCCTCACGCCATTCTCCCGCAATATGAGCAACGAGCTCTTCTGAAAGAAAATCGAGAAGATCCGGTTGCGAGACGCAAAACTGGGTGCGTAGCGCTTCTTCTTTTTTTCGCTCCCCCTCTTCCGGAACACCGTACCATTCACGATGTACGTTCCGAATGTTTCCCCCGATTCGGTCGTCCGTTCGGGATCGAGAATGCTTTCAAAGATGTGTCCGCCGTTTTTGTACAGGATACCGAGTTTTCGACCGAGCGCTCCGGTCAACGAACGATATCCCGCGAGATTGAGGCGATTTTTCGCCATCCAGTAAAACAGCTCGGCCGATTCAAGGACAATTTGCTCGGCACCGTCGGTATCGGCGCACTCTCTTCCTGCTCAGTCCGGCCAGGTATCCCAAAACCGCTTCTTCCCGTTCTCGCTTATTTCGGCAAGCAGATCGCTTTTCTTTGCTCCCGATTCGAGCATCGTGTCGACCGTCTCCGCGGCTTTCATAAAGGCCTCGACCTTTCCGACCGTTTCTTTATTCGTCATATGCGTCGCGACATGAGTAAAAACATAGCTTGCTCCTTCGGCTACGGCTTTGAAGACCCAGTCGTGCACATCCTGTTCATCCATCGTTGCATAATGAAAGTTTCCGAGCCTCCAACCGAACGGGACACGGCAGCGATCTCTGATATCGATCGGGCAAATTTTCGGCGAAATCGAAGGATCGAATTTTACCAGCCTCAAGTCCTCGAGAAAATGTAGATGATCGGGTCTGAGATCCTCGATATGCGCGGATCGATTACCTTCGGTGAGACCGTCGAAGTATTGATGTTGGAACGGTAATACGAACTCCTCCCATACCTCGGGCGAAAACATGCTCGCGATGTCGTCACACATTCCCGTCCCGCTCGGGTCGACCTGCGGCAACTCCTCGAGGTCACGCCTGAATTGAGCAAAATCAATGATACTTTCGGTGACGATACTCATAAATCGCTTAAATTTTTCCGGTTGATCGTATATATCGGTAAATGCAGCGATGTCGCGGAGCTCATACGCGGTGGTCATTGGTCCTTCAAAACCGAGCCCGATGGCAATTTTCCGGTCGGGAAACGCCGATTTCATCTTCTCTCGATACTCGATATAGAATGGAATCATTCTCTGGTTTTTCCAATCAATCGGCTTTTCGAGGATCGATATGAGCTTGTCCAAAGACCATCCGGTATGCTCGTAATTGACTTCGCCGTGCTCGGGAAAGACGAGATCTATGCCGAGTCCATTTATGTGTGCATAGCTTATCGCGGGCGTTGTAAATCCCGGACGCCGAACCCGCTCATCGAACATCTCCTCGAACAAGGGCATTCCTTTCCGATAGAGCTCTATCATCGCTTCAGGGTGCAGGTTGATATCATGCAGAGAAATCTCTGGAACCAGGTCGAGGAGGGCGTTGGTTCCGGCACCGACGTACCACGTGAAAGGGAATTGGTCTCTGAGGACGTCGTAGTTCGGTGTTTGTTCATTCATGATGTATCTCCATTATTCCGATGTTCGCCGGGTACAAGATCTGCTTTCCCTTGGGCTCTCTATTTCCGGGCAGCATACAGGAATTATTGAAATGAACAAACTGATTGTAGCTACGCCGAACATTATGGAAAAACGGCATCCGGTATCATAATCGTCACGCCGCCGATGCTCACTCTCCGAAATCGCCCTGTGGCGACACATCGGTGTACCGAAAATCGTCGGTGATGCCGTAGTGCCGATACGCCGTTTCGATTCGACGCGATACGTCCGCATGCGCTCGATGTCATCGACGATTGACACCAGCAGTTCTCATTATGACCAATGAGGAAAAGCACCAAAATAGGGGGATGATAGTGGGGAACCGTGCCAACTGTTCATAATGCGAATGCGCGACTGAGTTGACACGTCTCGTTATGAATAGATACATTGTAGTTGGTTTTCGGGGTAGGGTGCGCCGCCTTCCATGCGGAACGTGGCAATTCCCGACCGGCGGTTATAGTCCGCGAGTGGTTGCAATCCAGCGACTGCCGAACCGGTGAAATTCCGGTACCGACGGTACAGTCCGGAAGGGAGAAAACCAGACGTACGGGGATTTCCCTCGATAGCTGGGTCGATCCAGAGCTTGGGTATTCATCGTGCAATTCTCCCCGAAGCCCGAGCAAATCTGCTCGGTTTTTTTATTCTACCCCCCGGAGCCAGGAGGACGCTATGTGCGACGATCAGAGGGATCGTCTGCTCAGCCGGACTCTTGCGCTTGCCCGCAGAGGCGGCTCGGACGTTATTCCCAATCCCATGGTTGGTGCCGTAATAACCAGCCAGGGATGTATCATTGGCGAGGGATATCATGCCCGGTATGGCGAAATACACGCGGAGACTGCCGCGCTCAAAGCAGCCGGTAACGCCGCTCGGGGTGCGACGCTCTACTGTAACCTGGAGCCCTGTTCGTTTGAGGGACACGGCAAACACCAACCGCCCTGTACCCGGACGATCATCGCCGCCGGCATACGGCGGGTGGTTATCGGTCAACTGGATCCAAACCCGCGGGTGCGCGGTAACGGTGTCGCGCAACTGCTGGAATCCGGCGTCCAGGTGGAAGTGGTGGATGATGAGGCAAGCTGGCGCCTGAATGAGCGGTTCAACACCCACATGGCTTTGACGCGCCCGTACGTTCACTTGAAGGCGGCGGTGAGTCTTGACGGCCGCATCGCCACCGCCGGCGGCGACAGCAAGTGGATTTCCGATAGCACGGCACGGGGTGAGGTTCACAATATGCGGACGGTGGCCGACGCTGTGGCCGTCGGGTTGGGAACCGTGTTGACGGACGACCCCCGACTCACGGCGCGGGACGCCGGTGGCTCTCCGTACAAGCGGCAGCCCCGGCCGGTGGTCTTTGATTCCAGCCTGCGCATCCCGATGGATTCGCACCTTGTCCGGGATCGGGCGGCCGAGCTGATAGTGGTGACTTGCGACAGGGGGAGAGACGAAAAACGCCGTCTCCTCGAGGAACTCGCCGTCACGGTGGTGCCGGTTCAGACCGCGTGGGGGCGCCCCTCGGTGTCGGCCGCACTACGGGCGATATTCGATCTGAATATCCGGCATGTGCTGGTCGAGGGCGGCGGCCGGCTCATCACCTCGTTTCTCAGGGAGAACGTGTATGACCGTCTGACTCTTTACGTGGCTCCCTGCGTCTTCGGCAACGGCTATCCGGTGGCCGGATCCTTGGGGATCGACCGCGTGGATCAGGCGATTCGATTCGAAGACGTTCAGTGGCGCACCCTGGGGGATCAACGCGTATTTACCGCGATGCGGGAAGGGTGGTTATCCGACGCGCGGCGAGCCGCTCAATCGAATGGGCTCGAGACGGTGGGATCGTCGCTCAACCGGGAGGAAGTTCAGTTCAGGAGTCTCGACGATACCGCGGCGTCGCGGAAGGAGGAGGCCCATGTTCACGGGACTTGTTGAGGAAACCGGAACTGTCCGGAGCATTTCCGGATCTTCAACCTACAAAAAACTGGAGGTGGCATCTTCGGCCGTGGTAAATGACCTCCGCCCCGGCGATTCCGTTGCGGTGCAGGGAGTCTGCCAGACCGTAACGGCTGCAACTGACTCGAGCTTTTCGGTGGAAGTACTTGCGGAAACCCTGAAGAAGACCACGCTGGGCACTCTGCGTCCCGGAGAGCAGGTCAATCTGGAACGGTCCGTTACCCCGTCGACTCGCTTGGGTGGCCATTTTGTTCAGGGCCACGTGGATGCGATGGCGCGGGTGCAACGACTTGTGCGGGAGGGACAGAACGCATACCTGACCGTCCGCCTGCCGCACGAGCTCAAACCGTACGTGGTGCGGGAGGGCTCGATTGCGATAAACGGGGTGAGTCTCACCGCCGCTTCCATTTCCGGCCCCGACGTAACGGTCAATGTCATTCCCACGACCTGGGAGATGACGACGCTCCGGGAGCTCCGCACCGGCGTTCCGGTGAACGTCGAGGTAGACATTATTGGGCGCTATGTGGCCCGCATGATCGGGTTTGATCGGGTCGGCCGGAACGACTGGGATGATCGGCAAAATCGGAGCATCCAATTTGGTTTCAAACAGGGAGAAAAACCATGAATCCAATAACACGAGAGACGTGGAAGCGCGCGTGCAGTCGAATAGAATCAGCTTTTTCAGTATTATCCTCCGGCGGGATCGTTCTGGTGCGGGACAACGAGAACCGCGAGAATGAGGGTGATCTTATTTGCGCGGCGGACCACGCTACGGCCGGTAACATCGCGTTTATGGCGGTGCATGGTCGGGGACTGGTCTGTCATGCGATAACGCAAGAGTTGGCGGATCGGCTGGACCTCCCCCCTATGGCACGGGAGAACACGGAAAGTCACAGCACCGCTTTCACGGTGAGCGTGGATGCGGTAAACGGCACGACCACCGGAATCTCGGCCGCGGATCGGGCACAGACCATCGCTGTTACGATTGCACGGGACTCTCAACCGGAGGATCTGCGCCGCCCCGGTCATGTGTTTCCGGTTGTGGCTCGCCCCGGAGGCGTGTTTGAGCGGCCCGGACATACGGAGGCTGCGGTAGACCTGGCCCGGCTATCCGGCCTCACCCCCAGCGGTGTGATCTGTGAGGTTCTCAACGACGACGGCACGATGGCCCGGGGTCACCAGCTCGAGTCCATGGCGGAACGTTTTAATCTGCCGTTGGTGTCGGTAGAGGACTTAATTATCTATCGCGACAGAATTGGGGACGTGCAGCTTACATCGGGACCGGAAGTGGAGCTTCCGACGGACTTTGGCCGATTTACGGTCACGATGTACCGAAGCTCCGATCCGGCAGCGGCGGAGGCGTTGCTGCTCCGGGCAACCGGTCCGACGGGCCGCTCCAACGGACGGGGTAACCGTAATGGAGATGCGTCTCTGGTCCGCGTCCATTCCGAATGCCTGACCGGGGAGACTCTGCACAGCAAACGCTGTGACTGCCGCTCACAGCTGGAACATGCAATGCGCCGTATCGCCATGGAAGGGGGCTACCTGGTGTACCTGAGACAGGAAGGGAGGGGAATCGGGCTGTTCGACAAGCTGCGGGCATATGCACTACAGGATCAGGGGATGGATACCGTCGACGCAAATGTGGCGTTGGGCCATAGCGTGGATCTGCGCCGCTACGGTACTGCCGCCGCAATCCTGCGATCCCACAACGTGAAGTCAATTCGGCTCATGACGAACAACCCGGATAAGCTGGACGCTTTTTCCTACTCCGGTATAGAGGTGGTGCGGCACGAACCGTTGACCGTAGGAAAGAATAGCGACAACGGACGATATCTTCATACCAAACTCACCAGGTTGGGCCACCTGTTGGAACAAACACGGTGAGGCATGAACCAGCCGACCAATTTAGGAGAACCAAAATGGCAACAAGATACATTGAAGGAAACTTGGACGTCCGGGACGGGCGAATCGCGATCGTTGTCTCCCGTTTCAACTCATTTGTAACCGAACGGCTGGTGGAAGGTGCGGTGGACTGCATCAACCGCCATGGCGGAAGCGACAACGACGTAACCATCGTGCGGGTCCCTGGAA
>CAYLZA010000021.1:7682-11698 GCA_964387575.1 uncultured Spirochaetales bacterium
TCCCCCTTGTTGTTCAAAAGCTGGCGCAAAGCGGTAAACACGACGGGATCATCGCCCTCGGAGCCGTCATCAGAGGCGCCACGCCTCACTTTGACTATGTGGCGGCCGAGGTAAGCAAGGGAATCGCGAACGTGGGACTGGCTACCGGAATTCCAATTTCGTTCGGCGTCCTGACGACGGACACCATCGAACAGGCGGTGGAACGGGCCGGAACCAAATCAGGCAACAAGGGGTTCGACGCCGCGTTGAGTGTCCTGGAAATGATGGATGTAATGCGTCAATTGGCGTAGGCGGGTGAATTAAAGAAGCCTTGGATGAGCCGCCGCGTTACCACTCTACCGCGCAAGGGGGTACCGTCGCCCCGCTATCGTTTACGTTGCCATCGGAAACGTGACGGCAAACACCGGCCGGGGCACCCGCTCCAGCCGGATCGAATCGCGGAACCGGCTCACGAGCGTGCCGGCCGGCCGACTTTGCGACGGCTATCGATGTATAACAAAAAACGGTTGCGTCCACGCGCATGCTTCACCTCTACCGTAGCATTCAACCCGATAGTAGCGGGCTTCGACATCAGGTGAGATTCGGTATTCGATCGTTCCGCCCTCGACATGGTGAGCTCGAACCCCGAAATCGAACGATACGGCGATTCGATCGGCATTCGGCGATTCGACGGTAATCGTGTCATCAGTTACCTCGATCCTTCGGATCTCAACTCCGGTTGATGCGTAAAACCGTCCGGTCTTCAGGGCATCGACGATATCGGCGGCCGTACCCGACTCGCTCTGCACCACATTCCATCCGAGGAGGAAATCATCGGGACGATGGTAGTCGTCGTTGGCGAATCCCCAGACCCTTCGTCCCTGCGCGAGAATCCTGTCCCACCGGTCGCCGGCAAACGGCGATCCCGGGAGCCGGTAAATCGCGCCATTGAACACCTCCATCCCGTCATAGCCGCTCCACTCGTCGATATATTTCTGTGGACAGTGATTGAACTCCCGGTTCCAGTTCGGATGGTTGACGATGGAAAGACCTCCGTCGGCACCGATCTCGTTGAGTACGAGCTGACGGTCCGCGTGGGGCTCTATCCTGCGTTTTGCTCCCACATGGAGAATATGCGGCCCACCGGCGCTGATCTCGTTTCCCGGGATAAGCACCATGCCGCGCGAATCAATTGCTTCCGGGTCGGTAAGGCGGTCATGATCGCTTATCATCAGAAAATCATAACCGTTCGAAGCATACTGATCGACGACGTACTGCGGATCGTAGATTCCGTCGCTCTCAGTTGTGTGGGTGTGAAGGTTTCCCTTCAGCCATTTTGCTCCGGATGAAAGATACGGGCTTTCGAGCTTTATGGACATAGATACTCCTTTGAAAGAAAAAACTGCAAGCCGTTTATGGTATCAGCTGCACGTCGGCTTCGAGCTCCGGCGGCGGCACACTGAGTGTCTCGGGCAGTGGCCCGGGATTGGTCGCCTTTCCCCACGCCGTGATAATCCGGGATGAGCGGCTTGCATCTTCACACATTTCCGTTATTTCATCAGGATTCCACCCATCGAGCATCTTCCGGGTAAGGTCGCTACGAACACCCTCGTAGGCCGGATCGGTTCCGAGATCGTGTGTTTCGCCGGGATCATTAGCGAGATCAAAGAGCACCGGAGGAAGATTTTCGGCGTCGAAGAACTTCCAGAGCTTCCACGTGCCGGATCGTATCATCCTGGACAGAACCGGTTTCCCTCCCTTCGGATCGTAGAGCTCGCTCACGGTGGTGTCGAGCTCGTCCGGGATTCCCGTCGTACCATTACTTCCGCGGTCGGATTCTTCGTTGGCCCCGCCGTTCTCGATCAACGGCATCAGTGAACGGCCGTCTATTCCGGGAAACTCGGTCCCGGCGATATCGGCAAACGTCGCGGTTAGATCGCACAGATTTACCACGGCTTTCGTCCTGGTACCAGCGGAAGAGAGCGCGGAGCCGGACGCGGTAGCGTCGCCGGATTGCGCGCGCGTATAACCATCGGGGAGGCGTGCGATCAGCGGAATTCCGGCTGCCCCTTCGTAGTACATGCTCTTCCACCAGCAGCCGTGCTCCCCGGCAAGCTCGCCGTGATCGGAGCAGTAGAATACGATCGTGTCCTCGGCAAAGCCGGTCTCCTCGAGGCATTCGAGCACTTCCCCGATCAGAGAGTCTACATACTCGCAGAGCGCGAAGTACGCAGCACGCGCCTGGGCGATTCGCTCCGCGGAGACCGGCGGCGAGGAAATATCCCGCCGTTCGCGGAATCGCTGTACCGTCGCCGGGAGGTTTTCCTCGATCTCGGGTACGCCTACTTTGTCCAGGTAATAGTCGAACAGCTCCTTTGGAGCAATGAACGGGCAATGAGGCAGGTTGAAGCTGACGACCGCTGCGAACGGTCGTTTATCGTCTCCGGCGGCCTTGTCACGGAGAAATCTGCACCCCGCATCCGCGACCTGTCGGTCGAACCACTGGTACGTGGTAGTGCCGGTTCCGACCGTCTCCACCGAGATCCGTTCCTGCCCGGAAACCGAGCCCGGAAACTTGGTCCATCTCGGTCCGCCGATCTCCGGTGTGCCCGGATGTTTGGCAATAAAGTTGCCGAGCGGTCTGGTTTCGAATCCGTGTTTGTGATCGACACCGACGAAGTGCATCTTTCCCATGAGGGAGGTCTCGAAACCCGCCGCTCCGAGCACATGCGCGAAGGTCGGAATTCCCGATGAGAGGATATGCGAGTTGTCCATTACGCCGTTTCGATGAGGAAGACGTCCGGTCATAAAGCTCATCCGCGCGGGGACGCAGACAGGGGACGGGGTATAGGCGTTTTCGAACAGAACGCCTTCTGAAGCGAGCCGATCTATGTTAGGCGTGCGAACTATCGAGTTACCGTAGCAACCGGTAATGTTTTTGGAATGCTGATCCGTCATGATGACCAGGATGTTTGGTTTCATTTCAAGCTCCTTTATTATGCACTCGGCGCGTGGGCCGATCCGTACACGCGACCTATGAACGTTACGCGGATTACGACGACCAGCGACCTTTACAGAGACTATGACACGAACCGCCGATTCGCAAGTACCGGAGGGGCGGGGTAGGAAACGGCCCGAGCTTACGCGTTGACACTGCACCTCTTTGGCCGTAGCCTCCCGATATTCGGGCGAGACCGCTTGCGGAGGGAGATGCAGTATGAACAAATCGACCGGGGACTTGAAAAAAGTGGAGATCAGGTTCGGCGACACTTACCACCGCGCGTACGGCAGAAACGAGCCGATCCAGATCGCTTCGATCTCGACGGTTCCGGACAACGATAGGGCGGTGCGGATTGTATTCTCGAGCAATATTGCTCTGGTGGAGCGGTTCCGGATCACCGTCGATGGGACGGTGCAGTCTTCGAGCAGCCCCCCGGCCGAAGGTGTCGTCGATATTGCATTCGCATTTGCTCCCGAACGTGAGGACCACGTGGTGAGAGTGGAAGCTCTGAAATCAGATGGATCACCGATAGAAAGGCGTTGTATGACCGTCAGACTCCATTCTGCCGCATACTATGCGGCCAACAAGAGAAATCATGAAAGCGTCGTATTCATTAATGCGGATCCCCCTCTCGATACGGCAACGCCTCCGGTTGAGGCTTTAGTTCCGTTCATTTCTGAAGGAAGTGACCGTCATGAGGCTCGTCGAATCTGGGGGTCGGTTATCGATCCTTCGGCGGGAGACTACGATAATGCGCGAGAGCTTGCCAAGCAGATCATGCACGATCTCTGGCCGTACGCAGGGCACCCGTCCGATGAGATGAAAGGGCTTTCGCCTATGGCGCAGTATCGCAGAATGAGGGACGGCACAGACCACGGTTTTTGTAGCAATTTTGCCAATATTTTCGCATTTGCAGCAGTCGCGCTCGAAATCCCCGCCCGGCGGGGCGACATGATGAATATACACACGAGAACCGAACGGTATCGAGTGCAGATCGGATCCGGACACTCGACGAGCGAAATTTACTCCCACGAGC
>CAYLZA010000022.1:0-5626 GCA_964387575.1 uncultured Spirochaetales bacterium
TCGGTCTTAACCAGATACCGTAGGATAGGCTTGAGTTCATCGGGATCCTCAATGATCGGCAATCACCTTCATCTCGGCGTCCGCACGACATATGCTTTCCGGTCGTCCATGCCGTGCACGACATGGCCCGATGCTCCACACGCAGGAGATCTGCAGGGGAAAGGAGCCCCCGCTTGCGCACATCGGAGTCGAAGGACGTCATGGCGCCTGCCGTTTCTCCGACGAGCTCGAGCTTGTCGGTTATAAGAACCGAGCGGCAAAGTCTGAGTAGTGCGGTCGTAACGCTATCGCAGCAAGCCTAATGATCAGAATGTAGCGCGCATTGAACGCAGAATAACTCTCGACTACACGACGGCAGGAACGCGGGACTATTCGAACAGTTCCGGACGGTTCCCGCTGGTTATCTCAAGCAACTCGCCCTGCATCCACTCGTCGCTTTCCTCGAATTTCCAGAGGAATTTGACCAGGTTGCCTGGTACGCGGTCGGATACCCACCAGGAGTAGGTCCACGTGTCGTCTTGTCCGACAACCTCATGCCGAAGGAAGTCGGTCTCGAACGTGCCTGCTTCTACCGTGAGTTGCTCCGACCGTACGCGGTGCTCCCCATAGTCCTCGGCGGTAATCGGCTCTATAGCACCGAATGCAAAAGGTACGGACTCCTCACCCGTAAACACATACTCTCCCACCATATCCTCACTCACGTCCTTGTAGACCATTTCGACGAGCGTATAATCAGGTCCGATCAGGTATTCGTATATGAACCGGTCGCCGTCTATCGTGAAGGCGACCCGCCACCAGCGCGAGCCGTCCGGTTCTTCGCGCAATAGTGCCTTCTCGAGCATAATGGCGTCGTCTCCGTCCGATCCGGTCAACTCCCAAACCGTACCGTCTCCAACGTCGTAGCTCGAATCGTCGAAGTATAATCCGCCGGCAGTGAAGGCGTACCAGTATATGGCGTAGAACTGCACCACATATCGCTGAGCCATCATGAGCTGTCCCGGCGTCACGACCCGTCCCGACGGCGCTCTGACCTCGAGCGCTTTGACCTCGGGCGCGGCACCGATTCTGAGTTGGGCACCTACGTATCCGCCGGATATGTCGCCCCACTGACTATAACCTACGGTAACGGCCAGCTTCGGAGTCAGGTGGTAGTTGAGCCCGGTAAAGGCGGAGAAATGCAAAGGAAAACTGTTGGTGTCGTACCGTATCAGGTCGAAGCCGAATCCCAGCTCGAGGAAGTAATCCAACTTCCCGATCAGATTCGGATCCAGGAAGTCGAGACCGCGAAACCCGGCATGAGCCGTGCCGAAAAGCCCCACGCCGGCGGTGAAATTGCTGTCCGAAAAAGCGTCGAAGCTGAAGCCGAGATGGCCCCGGGCGGCGACACCGATGTCCAGTGGTGCGACATCATTGAAATCAGGCTTGAATAGTATCATCTCGACACCCGGATATGCACCCAGACCGCCTGAATAACCGGAAGGTGACTCAAATGCTACGCGAATCGAAGGTGCAATATTGCCCTGCGAATACCAGGACCCCCACCATACATCACCCGCCTCTGCGAGTACCGCCGAAGAACAGACCACAGCCAGTGTGATCACCATCAGAAAAATCCTTGATTTCACCATGTTACCCTCCATAGATACCGATGCTTGTACCATGAACCGCGGTATCGGTCCAGTAGCTGCAGCAATTTCATAGGTGAAGTAATAAGGATTTATAGTTTCACGAGCTCTCGCTGCGCCCGACTACCATATCACCTTGACCGAATCGTCGTCGGAAATCCGCAGGCCCTTGCCGACTATTGAGCAGCCGAGCTCCTCTGCGGTGGCGATTATCATTCTGTCTGTATGTGTGATACGAGCCGACCGTTGCCCAACAACCGCCGATTGGGTACCCTCAGATCAACATGATCGAAACCGACCGTGGCGAACGTAGATTTCGCGTAACCGAAATCACCAATCTCATCAAAACCGCCCTCGAAGCCGAGTTCGGCAAAGTGGCCGTTGAAGGCGAGATATCCAATTTCAGACCATCGAGCGCGGGTCATCTCTATTTCACCTTGAAAGACGACGATGCGATGCTCTCGGCGGTGATGTTTCGGGGGCGTGCTACGCGGCTCACGTTCAAACCGGCGGACGGACAACTGGTCGTAGCCCGCGGTAACATATCGGTCTATACGAAGCGTGGAGTGTATCAGATCATCTGCGATTCGCTCGAGCCGGCCGGCGAAGGGGCGATTCTCGCCATACTCGAAGAGCGTAAGAAAAAGCTCGCCGCCGAGGGATTGTTCGAAGAGGATCGCAAGAAACCGATTCCCTACTACCCTTCGCGGGTCGCCGTCGTTACATCGCCGACCGGGGCCGCGATTCGAGATATCCTCCGGGTGATCGGTCGTAGAAATGCCGGTCTCGATCTGGTGGTGCTTCCGACCGCGGTCCAGGGAGATGATGCGGCACCGAAAATCGCAAAGCAGATCCGAATCGCTAATCTCCACCGCCTCGGTGAGGTAATCATCGTCAGCCGCGGCGGTGGTTCGCTCGAGGATCTGCTTCCATTCTCAGATGAGGGAGTTGTTCGCGCAATCGCGGAGTCGGAGATTCCGGTTATCTCGGCGGTGGGGCATGACGTCGACGTATCACTGAGCGATCTCGCCGCGGATGTACGGGCACCTACGCCGTCGGCCGCGGCGGAGCTGGTCAGCGCGCAGCGGGAAGAGCTCTACGAACGGGTCGTGGATATACGTCGATACATGGAACAGACACTGACACATCAACTCGAACGGATCAGACTACTCCTGCGGCAGTTTACTCCCGAGCTGCTCGTACGCAACTTTCGTGTTTTGATCCAACCACAGCTACTCCGTCTCGACGACGCGAAGGAGGATTTGATTCGGACGATGCGTGATCTGATTCTCGACAAACACCACCGACTCGAGCTTGCGCACCGGGAGCTCGAAGCGATTTCTCCGGTCCGGACGCTCGAGAAGGGATTTGCTATCGTTATCGATCCGTCGACGGGTAAGGCGGTCAAAGATGCATCGACGCAAAAACCCGGGAATATGCTCCGCGTAGACTTGGCGAACGGAAGTCTCGATACGAAGGTAGAGGAGGTTCATCGTGGCGAAAAAAAGCTTTGAAGAACGATTACAGCGTCTCGAAGAGATAAACGAGAAGATAAACGAGGGAGAAATCCCACTCGAACAGGCGGTTGCGCAATTCGAAGAAGGGATCAAGCTCGCGAAGGGACTGGAGAAGGAGCTCTCCAAAATCGAGCGGAAGATCGAGATCCTCGTAAACGAACCCGAGACGGCCGAAGAAGAACCCAATCTCGAGCTCTTTCCCGATCTGGAGCAGGGAGACTCAGAGGAGAAAGAGTAGTCTCTACTCGAACCCCTCCGGAAACTCGACCATAGATCCGGACTCCGCACCAATGCGTTCGAATGCACCCTGGTTGAGCTCCAAAGCGTAGCGTACCGAGTATTGCGAGCTGATCGACCGCAACGACTCCGGTTCCATATCATGGATTTCCTTTATTTCACCGGTCGATGAAACATAGGCGATCGATAATGGTATATACGTATTCTTCATCCAGAAGCTTCGTTTTTCGTCACGATCGAATACAAAGAGCATGCCCCGGTTTTCGCCGAGCTTTTTCCGGTGCATCAGCCCCTGTTGCCGTTGCTCATAGGTACGCGCCACCTCGACGACGAATGTGTGATCTTCTATTATTATTTCGATTTCTTCCATAGAGCCGTCACAACCGGCAAACGAAGCGGCGAATAACAGCAGCAACGCGATAGGAGAGATCTTCATATACGACGATCTGAGCATGTTTGTTTTCATCGTTTCATCCCGAAGACCGAATCAACAACCGTCTGAACGGAGGCGGCGCCCCGGACGGCAGCCCCTGCGGCCCCGGCGGCAGCCTTATCACCGACGACCGCTACTGCCGGCTCACACGATCAGAATTGATCGAGAAAACGATCTCTGTTGATCTTGTTCAGCGATTCGGCCTTTCGTTTTGCTCCGATTATCCGTTCAAACGCTTCGGAGTCAAGATACTTTACGCTGAGCGGTCGTTCGAGAGAAAGCCGGACCGACTCGAAATCCCATACTGCTTCGGAAGGATCGAGTGAATCCGGTTCGCCGTATGAGCCGACGAGTTGCGTATACATCGTATAGTGATCGAGCCGTGTTTGATCGAGCTCGAGAATGATCGAATAAAGCCTCGACTCGGTAAATTGAAAATACGCCCGCTCGATGAAGGTCGTTCCCGTCGTTTCGATGAGTGTTTCATTCGGAGCACTCAACATCGACACATCAGGATCGCCCCGAAATGCAAAATTTGAATCCGCCTGCAGTCTTTGTTTTATTTCCTCGAGCTCCAGGCCGAGTATGAGCTCGTTGAATCCGTTCGGCGGTTCGATCGACTTTTCCGGCGGATCACCGGCGGCATCTCCGCTCTCCCCGGTCGCTTCCTCATCCGGTAGCTGCGATGTCTCCAGCACGGTTGTTCCCGTTTCCGCCGACAATCCGCGGCTCTGCCCGATTGCTGAGCCCGGCGGCAACAGAATGAGCAGCACAATGAACGGGACCGCCAAAAAGGCGCTGCTTCGAGCTCGGTATATATTCATCGTATCCGATACCTCACTACCTCAAATATCGGTACACACGCGTTGTTCGTGAAGCGTGAGCTCGCATTTGCCTATTGATTCGGCGCGTGGTAAGAATGTAGAATAGATCATCGCCGATGAAACGTCGTCCGATCCTGTTCGTGTTTTCAATTCTTCTCATTCTGTTGATGATCTCCGCATGCACCACGTCCGAAGGATCCTTGTTCGAGACGGTCGTAGAAGCAGACAAAGCCGACGAGGCCGACGACGAATCGGGAAAAGACTCCGATGAAAACGGATCCGATGAAACCGGGGAAGACAAAGACGAGGATTCCGAAGAAGAGAAAGAGCCCGAGATCGGTGTGGTCGTAGTCAGTGACCCCGAAGATGCAGAGGTGTATGTCGACGGAGTGTATATCGGTGAGACGCCGATTACCTTTATTCCCGAGTCTGGATCACATCAAATCGTCATTTCGAAGCCTGGTTTTCGCAAAGTATCGTACTGGGTCACCTACGAAAAAGGCACCTATACCGAGCTCGACTTCGAGCTCGAAGAGATAACCGGATTTCTCTCGCTCTCGATAGAGCCGTCGGATGCGGAATTGTATCTCGGCGGTGCGCCGATAGACACGGGGGTGAACGAGCTTCGTATCGGGACCTACATCCTCGAAGCGCGTGCCTTCGGTTACGAATCGTACGAGAGGGAGGTAACGATCTACGAGGATCAAACGACGGTCGTCTCTCCGGTTCTCGAAGAGGCGGATTTTGAAATAACCCTGTTATCCGCCTCCAGGCGAACACTCAATCCCTACAATCCGGGAAGGCTCGGCGAAGTAGCGATCCATATCGAGGTCACGAGCTGGGGCGAGGGAACGCTCGAAATACGCGATGAATCGGGAAATACCGTGCGCCGATTGGGCACTATTTCGTTCGATTCGCGAGATTACTATACGGACTGGGACGGAAAAATCGACGACGGATCGCCCGCTCCGGACGGAACATACTCGATCG
>CAYLZA010000022.1:5636-11588 GCA_964387575.1 uncultured Spirochaetales bacterium
CGCTCTGGAAGCCGTCGGAGACCGGGACAACAGACGGGACAGCGAATCGAAGGCAATCCGTGTAGACAGCACCTCCCGAATCGTCTATCGATCGCTCTGGAGCGGAATATCCGGGATGCTCTATGCACCTGCGCCTGAGACGATTTCCTCATCGAGTTACCAGCTCGGTGTATTGTTAGCCGGTCACTACAATCAGGCACTCGGCGTAGCACGAGTACCAATGCAGGCAGGTATCCGTATACCGTTGGGTAACTCCGCTGAAGCGAACGTTCAGGCTACGGCGATTATCAATTCGGGCACCCGGAATCCATATTCGGTGGGTGTTGGAATCATGTATCCGGTTGCAGGAGGCTCCCCGGCGGATGCATTTAAGCTCGGGGTGTACGGGAAACTGACCTATCTCGACGGCACTACCGCCGATACGTTGACCAACTATACCGGGCTCCACGGGGGTGTAAGCACCCAATTCACGCTCGGACCGCTTCGGCTGCTTGCGGCGGCCGAGCTGACCGCATCCCCATTTGAAGTCGTCTACGGAGACGACGGATCGGCTTCCGGATTTTACACCTGGGCGTATGGACGGGGCGGCGTCATGCTCGATACCGGAAGCCTGGTCGCGGGTGTTTCGGGTGCAATCCGGACGGCATCTTTTCTTCAGGGATTCGGCATTCAGCTTCCGGTCTCACTCGGCGCTGAAATCCACTGGCTGCTTCCCGATACCTATGTCGTGGTCTCGGGTATTGCTTTTGCAGAGATGAACACCCCAAACGATTACTATATTTCCGCCGGCGGTGGATTAGGGATTCTCTATTGAAATCAGCAAACGATCGACTCGTCGACAGAATACGGAGGCTTCCGTCGGTACAGGTTCAGAATACGTTTATGCGTCTGAACGATCGCGAAATCGCGCTGACAATGCGATTCATGAGCGACGATGACAAGGAGTACGTGTACGCGTTGATCCCGAAGGGTAAGGCATCACGTATCCGCGATGAGCTCGTACTTCATACCAGACTCAGAATAACGATGGAACAGTATCAGCGGGTTGTCGATTCCCTGCTTCAGCAGCTTTCGGGCACGAGATCTCGTGAGAATACACGAAGCTATATTCGTCCCCGACGATAAAAACCTTACGACCTATACCTTCACGGCGACTCGTCCGGTGTAATCGGTTCTGCAGAGAAGCGGCCTCGGATGGTTACTGAAGTAGTCATCGACCGCCTTTCGGGCGCCCTTGAAATGCCCGTAATCGTCGATAATCAATACGCCTTTTTCGGTCAGAAGCGGATAGAGCACTTGGAGCTCATGCGCCGTCGACTCATACCAGTCGGTGTCGAGGCGAAGAAGAGCAATAGCATTCGGTGCCTCGGCAGACAGTGTTTGAGCTACATCGCCGGGAATAAAATGGAGGTACTCCTCCGGATAGCCGGTTCGAAGCAGGTTCGACCGAACCTCATCGATTCCAACTGCCCAGGAGTCGAACCGCTCGAATCGTTCACGAACACTTCTGCCGTTCCACGCAATGATATCTTCATCGCTCGGCGCAGTCATGCCGGTGTAGGTGTCGAAAAGATACATGTGACGTGGCTCATAACCGCGCTCGGCAATCGTGTATGCGGCGAGCATACATGAGCCGCCCTTCCATACGCCGCACTCGACGAAGGCTCCCGGGATATCGCGGTCACATACATAGCCTACCGAATTGTACAGCGAATAACCGCGTTCCATGCTGGTCATCGTATAATCGGCAACGTTTTTCCACATGGCGACGAACTCCGGTTCCATATCGATCCTGAACTGCTCCGGAGGAACGGTTCCCCACCCAGCCTCCGACAATTCCCGGGCCCGTTTCCGTTCTTCCGCCGTACCACATCTCGGTGTTTGGACCGTATTCGGCCGCGGCGTGTTCTTCTGCAACGTGTGATTTTTCACCGTATCAACTCCCGTTCGTTTGTCGCGCATGCAGCATTTCGAGAAACTCATCTTCCGATACCACCGTGACGCCGAGATTACGGGCCTTTGCAAGCTTACTTCCACCGCCGCTTCCGGCGAGCAGATGTGTCGTGCTTCCGGTAACTTGCGAAACCGTACGTCCGCCTCGTCTTCGCACCTCTTCCATCGCCTCGTCTCTCGGTTTGAAATTCTCGAAGCTCCCGGTGACGCACCACACCTGTCCTTCCATCGAATTATCGACGTTCTCCGGCTTTGCCGCCTCGCTATCGCTTTCACTGAACGATAGACCGGCTTTTCTCAGCGCATCGATTCTGCGTCGAACCGCGGGATCCGAGAGCTCTCTGATGATCGTCTCCGCAGTTTTTTCTCCTATTCCGTCGATAGCAACGAGGGGCTCCGGATCTCCGCTGTCGGCAACGGCGTAGAGATCATCGATGCTCCGAAAGCCCGCACCCGAAAGCAGCTCCGCCACATTTGGGCCGAGCTCCAGGATCCCGAGGGATTGCAGCACCGTGCGATACGGCTGCTTCTTACTCTGCTCCACCCCGTTTTTAATAAGCGTTACTTTTTTGGGTCCGAATCCCTGAATCTCGAGCAATTGATCGTAGTTACAGGTATAAATATCGGGAATATCCGCCACGAGGTTTTCTTCGATGAGCGTATCGAGTGTTTCCGGGCCGAGATAATCGATATCCATCTGCCCCTTTCCGACGAAAAAGTAGAGTCTTCCGAGCACCTGAGCCGGACAATCGCGATTCGGACAGAAATGATGCGCACCCCGCTTTTCGAGCTCGTGATTACACGACGGGCACGTCTTCGGCATCCGCCACGTTTTGTTCGGCATTCGCCCGGCGCTGTTGCCGTTTTCGTTTTTCTCGACGACTTTTTCCACGGCGGGAATGACGTCTCCCCTTCGAGATACCAGCACCGTGTCACCAATCGCGAGCTCGAGCATCTCCACATAATCCTGATTGTGAAGCGTTACGTTCTGAATGGTGGAACCTCCGATCGACACCGGTTCCACACGAGCCACCGGTGTAATCCGTCCGGTCCGTCCGACCTGCACATCGATCGAATCGACCCTGGTCATTCCCTGGGGAGATTCGAATTTATATGCGATCGACCATCTCGGATGGTGTCCGGTAAACCCGAGCTCATCACGGACGCTCATTTCGTTTACTTTCACCACGAGACCGTCGATTTCGTACGGAAGCGATTCCCGTTTTTCCGTTTCTTCGAGGATGAAATCCCCGAGCTCATCAAAAGTACCCGCAACCGCCACCTCGAAACCTTCGGTCGCCGTCGGTTCCGGCTTCGTGTCGGAGAAAAAACCGATATTCGGATTGAGCCTGAAACCGAGCTCGGCAAGCCTTTTCATCGCTTGTATATGCGTTTCCACACCTTCGAGATGCGCTTCATAGGTAAACATCTCCAGAGGGATCGATGCGACGTCCGAGCTCTTGATACGGCGAAGTGTACCGGCCGCCAGGTTTCGAGGATTAGCATAGGGTACTTCCATTTCCGCATTGAGCGATGAAAACCGATGTTTGGGAAGATAAATCTCTCCACGTACCGCTATATCGACGGACTCGGCCAGTCTCAGCGGTACGCTTCGCACGGTACGGACATTTCCGGTTATATCGTTGCCGATTACACCGTTTCCCCGAGTAACGGCACGAGCAAGCACACCATTTTCATAGTAGAGTACGATCGATACGCCGTCTATTTTTTCTTCAACCACGAAAGAGAGAGATCTCCCCACTCCATCAATCGTCTTCCATATCCACTTCAAGACCTCATCGTGTGAGTACGCCTTGTCGAGACTCCGAACCGGCACGGTGTGCTCCACCTCGGGTAGCTCGGAGGTCAGATCAGATCCGACACGCATGGTCGGAGAATCGGGTTTTACCAGATCGGGAAATTCGGTTTCGAGCTCCGAAAGTCGGTCGAACAACCGGTCGTACTCGGCGTCGGACACCGACGGATCGTTGAGTACATGGTACTCGTATTCATACTTTCTCAAAAGGCCCGAGAGCTCTTCGATCTCCCGGGCCGCTTCCGTCATCGTCACAGTGATATAGACCTCATATTTTGCCGACAAGCCGTCCGACCACTCCGGTGTGATCAGACGGCGTCTTGCCTATGGAGTCAGTTGCCTTTTCGGATAAATGCGTCCGGATACCCCCGGGACTTGAACGAGAACAGCAGCGAGCCGCTTTCATCCTTGTTCAACGGACCGAGCATGACCTTATACAGCGTACTCTCCCCGCTACTGCTTTTAAACACGGTTACCGGATAGGTGTCTGAGAGTGATCCGGCAACTCGCTGCACATAACTGACTTCCGAGTAGACCGCCAGCTGCAGATAGTACGAATCGGGATCGAGCGTAGTCGTTACCGGAACAGCGAGACGTGATTCGGTCTCGGTTGCACGCGTTTCCGTACGTTCGTCGGCCGCCGCAACCTTTTCAGGCTCCTTCGGCTCCGGTTGATCGGCTTGATCGGGAGTCGCATCCGTCTCTGGTTCCTCGGCCGGCTCAATATCAGCGACTCGCAGTCCTGTATCTTTCGGCGCTTCCTCGGTCTCGACCGACTCTTCGGGAACTTCGGGCTCTTCCGCTTCAGCAACCGCAGTCGCTTCCTCCGGCTCGACCGGTTCCGCCATCGTTACCTGCAGCGATGCCTCTTCGACGGGTCTTCCCGGCGCGAGCTTCCCGCCGATCGACGATGGTTGCGGTGGACGCGGTTCCGCCGGAACGAGCACGAGCTCGGTTTCGGTTTCACGCTCCTCGGAATCATCCGGGGCAAGATCTTTACTCACTTCGGGTGACTCGACGTCGGGCTCGGGTGGTGCTTTCTCCTCGGGTACTACATCCGGTGCCGGTTCGGTAGTTTCCTCGAGATCGAGCGCAACCGATTCGGTTTTTGACGGTTCCTTTCTGACCTTCGGTTCCGCTATCCGTTTGGGTTCGACGTCATCGATTGCCGGTGGCGCAGGCTCCTCGATTTCGTCGGAGCTCAGCATCTGTTCAGCGTCCGGTTCGGGTTCCCCGGGTTCCGGTTCTTCGAAGACCGGTTCATCGGGAGCGAGTCCGCCCAGATCAGGAGCTTGATCATCGGCGGGTGCGGTTTCCGCCACCGGATCGATCATGCTCAATCTTGGAGCATCGCTGGTTTCGTATTCTTCAGCTGGCTCGATTTCCGGTTCTGCCTCTCGTATGTCTCCAAAATCGGGAATCGGAGCTTCCGGCGCATCGGGACGAGAAATCGCCGCCACCGATGGTGTTTCCTCCGGACGTTCTATAACCGGCGGTTCCTCGTAATCCCGTATTTCATCGAGCGACGAGGTCATTTTCGGAACAATCCGGTCAAGCGTAACGACGTTGAGCTCGTCCTTCTCGTCAGGCGTCTCCGCCGTAAACTCCGGCACCGGTGGCGACGCGTCGAGGTCCTCTATTGCAAGCTTCGGTTCCTCGGGTGCGGCGGGCGTTTCAATATCCGAAACAGCGAGAAGTGCTTCGGGTTCCGGTTGTTCTTCCTCTATCTCGGCGAGCTCTTTTTCAACTACCGCGGGCTCGGGAGGAGTTATGACGACAACCGGTTCGGCCGAGCGTTCCGGATCAACACTCGAAAGAGCCACGACCGCCGGGCCGGTTGTTTCCTCTTTCGGTTCACCATCGGTCAGTCCCTCGGTGTCGGGAAGATCCGGTTGTGCGGAAACCTCAAAACTCTCCGCCTCATCGAGAACCGGTTCTGCTCGTATATCGGATACGTTGAATTCGGGTTGTTTGATTTCAACCCCCGGAGCAGGCGGCGATTCCACGACCGTCACTTCCGGTTCAGCGGGAGGCGCATCGGCTATCTCGAGTACCCGCGCATCATCAGCTTCGGGGATTTCCGGCTCATCAGGAGAGGGAATATCGATCTCTTCCTCGACGGCTTCAGCAGCACTCTCATCGGCGGTATCCAGCTCGGACGCCGTAGCCGCTTCGGGACCGGC
>CAYLZA010000023.1:0-11417 GCA_964387575.1 uncultured Spirochaetales bacterium
GGCGCTACCCACAAACCGCCTGACCACACTGGTGTGGTCAGGCGGTTGTTGATTACCGTCAGTAACCGAGCTCCGGATCAACGCGGTTTATGAGCTTCTCGCCCCGCTTATATCGCTCGAGATTTTTGATGAATATTCCCCAGAGCCGCTCGTCGTATTCGGGAGTTAAACCGGAATAATGGGCAGTCAGAATGACATTTTCCATTTTCCACAGTGGGGAGTTCTCCGGAAGCGGCTCCTCCGCAAAAACATCGAGCCCTGCGCCGGCAATAGTGCCGTTTTGTAACGCATCGATCAACGCGTCTTCATCGACCGTCTTACCTCTTCCGACGTTGAAAAAGAAAGCGCTCCGTTTCATCAGCTCGAGCTCGTGCTTTCCGAAACATCGATCGGTCGCAGGCGTGTGCGGTAGAATGAGCACGACCATATCCGCGATTTCGAGCTCCTCTTCGAGTTCTTCCGGACCGCGTATCGACTCAAAACCGGAACCGTTCTCGTCACGTAACGGTGAACGTTTTATACCGCGAACACGCATTCCGAGCGCTTTCCCCCGTACGGCAAACGCCCTCCCGATAGCTCCGGCACCTATAACCAGGACCGTTTTCCCGTCGAGCTCGAATACATCGGATTTCATACTCCGGTCCCAGACTCCTTCGACCTGTTTCGGAAAACTCCGGTGAAATCCCCGCGCGAATGAAAGCATCATTCCGAGAATATGCTCCGCGATCGGAATGCCGTGCACCCCCGAGGCGTTGGTGATGACGACATCACGCGCTCCGAGGGCGCGAAGCGCACTCTCGGCGCCCGCGCCCGAGAGTTGCACCCATTTGAGCCCGGTCATCGCTTCTGCATGTTTCGTGCCGACGCCTCCCGCAATGATCTCGATCTGCGCTGCGTTTTTTTTCATCCAGGCCGCGTCCGGATCCCGCACGATTTCGAGTCCATCCAGGTATTGCCGTGCATCTTCGACTTTCGATTCTTCGATGTTAGTAAACTTGCCTGTCAAGATCAGGTATCTGGACATGAGATGACTCTACCCTTATTAGAGGTCGGATGTAAAGAAAAACCACGGGATCAGCGATTTGCCCGTGATAGACAATCAATTTGTATCGTCCGTCGAAGAACATCGTCCCGTGCGTAGCATCCGGTTGATCGAGAGCATCGAAGAATTCACAGAAAACGTGATCCTTCCCTTCGGCGCCGTTCGATTCTCCCTGCAAAATCGGAAGTAACGATTCCCCCTGCATATACTCGGGTACTGCGAGCCCGGCCGCTTCGAGCACATCGATGATCCGACCGAGCTGATGATCGATAAGCTCGATCATGGCGTAGTAGCAGGCTTTGACGAGTCGGGCATCGTAATCGGCCGGCGGCTGTGAGGCGGTGTCGATCTGATTGCTTTTTCCGGCGTGATCGGCGCGGGTGTCGCCGGGGCCGGTGGCTCCGGCAGCCGCATCGGCAGCCCCGTCGCCGGCCCGGCTGCTTTTGTACGGATTAACCGCTTCGGTTGTCTGCTGGTCTATGCGAATGAGCTTTCGCTGGTGGACGATATCGGTTTCACGGAAAAGCGGATACGGGAGTGTTTCCGGATCGTACCGATCGAGATACTCCTTCGGAGGATCAAAGGGCGGATGCGGATCGAAAGGATTGATGCTCATCAGCTAGGGGCCGTCTCGCTCCTGTGTAATAAATTCGATTGTTTTTTCGGTGCACCAGGTTGTTTGATGAAGCTCTTCGGGAACACCGGCTCCGTAGGCACGACGGTTAATCGGCTCGAATAGCTTGTCCGGATCTACCCCTTTTTCCTCTTTGAGCCACGTGGCGTAGTCGTGTCCCTCAGGCCAATCGGGTCTGGGGTGATGACTCCAATGAAAGACCCGATACCCGTCGTCGGGCCGGTGCTCGATTCGGTCCTTTGCCCTCGATAGATGCAATTTCCCCACAAGACCACAATCGTATCCGGCATCGGCGAGTAGTTTCGTAACGAGCACTTCGTGGCCGGGGAAAAAATCGTTACCGTTGCGATGGACGTGATGCGAGGCGGGATATCTGCCGGTGAGAAATGAAGCGCGGCTTGGGGTACATATCGGGCTTTGCGTGTAACAACGGGTGAACGCGATACCGGTACGACAGAGTCTGTCCATAACAGGTGTGTGAATGTGGTCGTTACCGAGCGCATGAATCGTATCGAAACGTTGTTGATCGGTGCAATACCAGAGGATGTTAGGACGTTGCATATTCGATAAGCTAGAAGCTCGCTATTGTTTTAAGTCCGTTTTCTTCGAGTATTTGAGAGCCTCGCTCAACATCTTCGATCTTGAAGATTATAACGGCGTTGTCCCTGTTTTGCTCAAGAGAAGCATACAGGTACTCGATATTTATTTCGCTTTTATGAAAAAGCTGCATGACCGATAAAAGCGCGCCGGGCCTATCTTCGATTTCCACCGCGAGTACTTCGGTAATACGAGCGGTAAATCCGTTTTTTTCGCAGAGCTCCACCGTCTTTTCGGGATCGTCGGCGACGATTCGAAGGATTCCGAAATCCGCTGTGTCGGCGATCGTCATAGCGCGAAGATTGATTCCTCCTTCGCTGAGGACTTTCGTAATTTCCGCCAAACGTCCCGCAACGTTTTCCAAAAAAACTGAAACCTGTTTGATCGTCATGATCTCTCCTATAATTGACGTTTATCTACGACCCGTTGGGCCTTACCCATGCTCCGCTCGATCGTTTTCGGTTCTACGAGCTTGATCCTGGCCCCGATGCCGAGCTCCGATCGAATTTCCGATCCGATTCTCGTCTGCAGTTCCTGAAGGGTTCTCGTTGTGTCGGAAAATATCGATTCTTCGACCTCTACGAGGATTTCGATTTCATCTAAGTGAGTTGCTCCCCGATCGACCACGATTTGATAATGCGGTTCGGTTTCTTCGATTCGCATCAACACATTTTCGATCTGGCTCGGGAATACATTGACACCCCGAATGATGAGCATGTCGTCGGTTCGCCCGAGCAACCGATGCATCCGTACGGTTGTGCGGCCGCACGAGCATTTTTCGCGTTTGAGATAGGTAATATCGCGTGTCCGGTATCTGATAATCGGTGTTCCTTCGCGTGTCAGCGTCGTAAACACGAGCTCCCCCTTTTCCCCATCGGGAAGTACTGCACCCGTACCCGGATCGATTATCTCCGGAAAAAACAGATCCTCGTTGACGTGAAGACAATCCTTGGCCTCGCATTCCGACGATACGCCCGGGCCGATTATTTCGGTAAGACCATAGATGTCGTGCGCGCTCAGGTTGAGCTTTGCCTCGATTTCGGAACGCATATTATCGCTCCATGGTTCGGCACCGAAGCATCCCGCTTTGAGCGGGAGTGCCGAAAAATCGATACCTTCCTCCTTTGCGACTTCGGCGAGAAAGAGCGAATACGACGGAGTACAGGTGAGTATGGTCGTTCCGAAGTCTTTCATGATCATCAATTGCCGTTTGGTGTTTCCCGCCGATATCGGAATGACATTTACGCCGAGCTTGCGAGCACCGTAGTGGACGCCGAGCCCCCCGGTAAACAATCCGTATCCGTAGGCGTTTTGCACCACATCGCCGTCCTCGGCACCCGCCATCGCGAGGGTGCGGGCCATCGATTCCGACCAGAGCTCTATATCGTTTTTGGTATAGGCCCCGACCACCGGCGTTCCGGTCGTTCCCGACGATGTGTGTACTTCGAGGATATCCGATCGGTCGACGGCGAGCAGACCGTACGGATAGGTTTGCCTGAGCTCGTCTTTCGTCGTGAAAGGAAGCTTCGCCAGATCCTCGATCGACTGAATCGCCGACGGACTGACACCGTGCTCGTCGAATTTCGCTTTATAAAATGGTACACGATCGTACACCCGTTGTATCAGTTCCGAAATACTCTTCGACTGTTTGACGCGAAGCTCCTTCAGATCGGCACATTCGATTTCCGGATTCCAGATCATCACTCACTCTCCTTTCTTAGATCGAAAACGCGTTTCGCTTTGCCCGCCTGCACCGGCAGTGCACCGGATTCGTGAAACTCCACTCTCGGAGTTACGATAACCGCCGATCTCAAATTCTCGACGACTCGTCTTCGCAACGCATTCATATCACGGGCATCGTCACTAAAAATTCCCGAATGAACTTCCACCTTGACGGTGAGTGTGTCGAGCGCACCGCTTTTATTGATCTCGATTTGATAGTTATTTCCTATCTCGGGAATCCTCATGATCGCCTCCTCGATTTGGGAGGGATACATATTTACTCCGTTGACGATAAGCATATCGTCGGTTCGTCCCTTAATACGACCGATCTTTCGATGTATTCGTCCGCACATGCACTGGTCCCGGTAAATATGTGAAAGATCACGAGTCCGGTATCTGATAACAGGGGTAGCCCGACGCTTGAGCGTAGTAAAAACGAGCTCTCCTTCCGTCCCGTCTTCCACCGGTATTCCCGTTTCTTCATCGACGACTTCCATGATATACGCATCTTCCCAGACGTGCATTCCGCTTTTGTGCTCACATTCGAATGCAACCCCCGGTCCGTTCATTTCGCTCAATCCGTACGAATTGTATACGTCGATATTAAAAAGACGTTCGATTTTCTTTCTGACATCTTCCGAGTGCGGCTCCGCGCCGACGAACGCTTTTTGCAGCGAAAGCGCGCTCATGTCTATCGATTCCTCTTCGATTCGTGCATTAAGATGAAGCAAATAGCTCGGTGTTGCGTGGACGACGGTCGTGTGGAAGTCCTTCATGAGCTTCAGCTGACGTTGTGTGTTCCCGGAGCTCGCGGGAATGACGAGCATGCCGACCCGCTCCGCACCGTAGTGCAGACCGAGACCGCCGGTAAACAACCCGTAGGTCATCATGTTTTGAAAAACATCCCGTGCCGTGGCACCTGTTGCGAGAATCGATCGGGCCGAGAGCTCCGTCCAGTTCTCGATATCCGCCTTGGTATGATAAATTACCGTGGGTATACCGGTGGTACCGCTCGAGACGTGAATGCGAACGGTATCTTCGAGATCCACCGCGAGGAGCCCGTAGGGATAGGCGCTTCGTAAATCATCCTTTGACGTAAATGGAAGCAATTTCAAATCGTTGATGCTTTTAATGTCCAAGCCTGATTGTATGCCGGTTTCCTTCAAACGTTCACGGTAGAAATTCGTGTGTAACGCAGTGTCAATGGTAGTTTGTAGATCGCGTAATTGTTGTTTTTCGAGATCTTGGCGGTTCGCGATCCCGTAACCGGATAAAAGGTTATCTGTCTTCATGGAATATCGACATTCTATTCCGAGACGGGAGCCGGGTCAACAATAAAAATCATTTGACATAGCGTTTCGAGGCCTATATAATCGGGCTTTCACATGTATCTATAAATAGAAACGATGGACCTCAGGAGGGTGCTATGAAGCGTATTATTGCGATCGTAGCTGCGGCATTAATAGTCGTCGGTGCGGCATTTGGCGGTGGGGGTGAAGAAGAACCGGAGACGGTGAAAATCGGGGCGATATTTGCGGTCACCGGTCCTGCTTCTTTTCTCGGTGCTCCGGAAGCGAATACCGCACGCATGCTGGCGGAACGGATAAACGCCGAAGGCGGGATAAACGGTGCCGAGATCGAGCTCGTTATCAAGGACTCCGCCGCGAGTCCGGAAAAAGCCATTTCATTTGCGCGTCAGCTCATCGAAGAAGAGAACGTGCTCGCGATCATCGGTCCTTCAACGAGTGGTGAAACGATGCAGATCAAGCAATTGTGTAACGAGGCGAAAACTCCGCTCATCTCGGCGGCGGCCGCCGAAGCGATCGTCGATCCGGTTGCACCATATGTGTTCAAGACCCCACAGAAAGACAGCTACGTAGTACGGTGGATTTATCGCACGATGAATCAGATGGATATTTCACGTGTCGGCGTCGTCGGTGCCAATTCGGGATTCGGGAACGCGGGAATCGATCAGCTCAAACAATATGCTTCGGAGTTCGGGATAGAGATCGCAATCGCCGAAAGCTATGACCGGGAGGCAACCGACCTTACCGCGCTCATGAATAAGGTAAACGCCCGGAACGTCGAGGCGGTTATCAACTGGTCGATTGTGCCCGCGCAGTCGATCATCCCGAAGAATATGAAACAGATCGGCATGGACGTACCGCTTTTCCAGAGTCACGGCTTCGGTAATATCAGATACGTTGAAGCCGCAGGTGAAGCGGCCGACGGTATTATCTTCCCCTGTGGTCGTCTGCTTATCGCCGAGCAACTTCCCGATGATCATCCCCAGAAGGAGCTTCTCGTAGCATACAAGAATAACTACGAGGAAGAATTCGGAGAAGAAGCGAGTACGTTCGGCGGCCATGCATACGATGCGTTGATGATCGTCGCCGAGGCGATACGAAACGGCGGCACCGATCGTGAATCGCTCAGAGATGAGATTGAAAGCATAACCGGTTTTCCCGGAACGGGAGGAGTGTTCAATTTTTCTCCCGAAGATCACAACGGTCTGGGCATGGATTCAATAGCAATGCTGATGGTTAAAGAAGGGAAGTTTGTTCCGTTCGAAATGTGATATGCGCTTCTCGTGGTGGATAGCGGTTCTCATTGCGGCGTCGTGGTCCGAAACGTATCGGAGCACGGCGCCGTTTCCTGATTCCGTGCATATGCGCTGAACGCTGATGAAACTCGATCTTATACTCCAGTATGTGTTTTCAGGCATCACGGTCGGAAGTATATATGCAGTCGTCGCAATCGGTTATAATATCATATATAATGCAACGGGAATCATAAACTTCGCGCAGGGCGAGTTCGTGATGCTCGGAGGAATGATCGCGATTTCTTTCAGCCGGATTATGCCCCTTCCGGCTGCGGTAGTCTTCGCCGTTGTCATAACGGCGCTCGTCGGAAGCAGTATCGAGCTCGTCTTCATACGACGGCTCAGAAATCCAACCGTTCTCCAAATGATCATCGTGACGATCGGTCTTTCAATTCTCATTCGAGAAATCGCGCTTCACGTGTGGGACGAGCAGGTGCGCGCGCTTCCTTTTTTTACCGGAACCGAGATAAGCTCGGTTGCTATTCTCGGAGCACGAGTATCCCCACAGGTTTTCTGGGTAATCGGCATAATCGTTCTGGTGGTGGCCGGGCTCGTATTCTTTTTCCGGGGAACGCTGATCGGAAAGGCAATGCAGGCGTGCTCGGCAAACCGCCGTGCCGCCGGGCTGTGCGGGATAAACACGCGACGGATGATCAACCTGTCGTTTGTGCTCAGCGCCTCGATAGGTGCGCTTGCGGGGTGTGTCGTTTCACCGCTGACGCAGACGCACTACGGAATGGGTGCAGCGCTTGCGATAAAAGGGTTTACCGTTGCGGTGCTCGGAGGACTGGGAAACAGTTTTGCTGCGGTCGTTGCCGGGCTCATATTGGGATTGATCGAGGCGTTCAGCATAAGTGTTCTTCCGATGGCGTACAAGGACGCTATCTCTATCTGTATACTTCTGGTGGTGCTCGTGTTACGGCCGAGCGGATTGTTCGGATCGAGAGAGCTCGCGGGACTCAAGGAGTTTTAGCACTATGCGTCGCTATCTCCCCGTGGTAATCCTGATCACTGCCGTCGTTCTGGTACAACTACTCACACTGGCGTTTGATGCGTCGTACTATCTTACACAACTCACAATGTCAGCATACTACTCGGTGGTTGCGGTAGGACTCTGTCTGCTGATGGGATACGCCGGTCAGATATCGCTCGGACAGGCCGGTTTTTTTGCAATAGGAGGATATACAACCGCATTGCTCACGACGCGGAATCTGGTGGGCTCGCTCGATCTCCCGTTTGTGGGTTTTCTCGATCGGCTCGGATTTCTCCTCTCGTACACGAATTACTATGGGGAGGAGATTATCTACGTTTCCCCCTGGATAGCGTTTATATGCGCGCTCATCATAACTACGATTATTGCGCTCCTCGTCGGTAAACCGGTTCTCTCGTTACGAGGACATTATCTCGCAATGGCGACACTCGGATTCGGAATCATCATTCAGCGGATAGTGCTGGGAACCGGCGTCTTCGGAGAGGCCGACGGTATCGCCAATGTTCCCGCGTTCCCGCTGATTCCCGGGCTCGCGGTAAGCGGGAGTATGTTTGAACGGGTGCAGAACTACTATATCGCCTGGGGACTCGTGGTTATCGTGATGATCGTTTTGACCAACATCGTACATTCCCGGGTAGGACGTGGGCTGCGCGCTCTACACGGCGGCGAAGAGGCGGCGAACGCGATGGGGGTCAATACCTCGCGTTATAAGCTCAATGTTTTTCTCGTCGGGGCGTTGATGGCATCGATCGCAGGGATTTTGCTGACACACTATAATGGAGGGATCGGACCGTCCGAAGCCGGCGCAACAAAATCGGTCCGGTATGTTGCACTTGTTGCCGTGGGCGGGATGGCAAACCTCTGGGGTACGTTGACGATGGCGACGATCCTGAACTTTCTCTCGCTCCGGGGCGTATTCGGAAGCTACGATGATGCGGTATTCGGACTCGTTCTTATCGGTATTATGATGTTTGCTCCCGATGGATTTCTCAAGGTTCAGGTGCTTCGGGATATACGAACGAAGATTCGCGAGCTCCCGTCACGCTTGCGAATCAACCCGGTACGTGAGAAGACGCAGCAGAACCGGAGAAAACTCGAGCAACGATCCGTATCTACGGAAGCCCGGGAGGCGTCTCGTGACGAATAATTCAGGAGCCGACGCACTGCTCGAGGTTTTCGAGCTCAACAAATACTTCGGTGGGCTTCACGCGGTCGCGAATGTAGGTTTTTCGGTGAGTACCGGAAATATAAAGGGAATTATCGGTCCGAACGGTGCCGGCAAAACGACTATTTTCAATCTCATCGCGGGCAGTTTGCCGGTAACATCGGGTAGAATCGTATTCGACGGTGTGGACGTAGCAGGACTCAAACCGTACAGGATCGCCCGGCTTGGTCTGTTTCGCACGTTTCAGGCTATCCGTCTCTGTGCGCATATGTCGGTATTGGAAAACGTTATGCTCGGAAGACACGTCAGAACACGTGCGGGGTTTCCCGCGGCTATTCTGCGACTCCCTTCGACGTGGAGGGAGGAACGGGATATCCGGCGACGGGCGCTCGAGATGCTCGAGACGATGGGGATTGCCGAATACGCGGAGGAGGAACCGCTCGCGTTACCGTTCGGTATACAACGGGCTGTCGAATTTGCACGGGCACTTGCGGCGGAACCAAAGATCCTGCTTCTCGATGAGCCTGCTTCCGGGCTCAATATCAGAGAGACCGAAGAGCTTGCGGGAATCATAAAAAACATGAACGACATGGGGATAACGATTCTCCTCGTGGAGCACGATATGTCGCTGGTGATGGACACATGCGACGAGGTAACCGTGCTGAATTTCGGTACGAAGATAGCGGAAGGTACTCCGGCAAAAATCCAGCGGGATCCCGAGGTGATCCGGGTATATCTTGGAGACGATTGTGCTTAAGCTACGGAACCTGGAAGCAGGATACGGAAAGCTGCGGGTGCTCAAAGGAATCACGCTTCATATAAAACCGGGAGAGATCGTAACAATCATCGGAGCAAACGGTGCGGGCAAAACTACATTGTTACACACGATATCCGGCGTCGTGCAATCGCGTGAAGGAAGTATAGAATTTCGTGATCGCGATATCTCGACATTATCATCCGATCGGATCGTCACTCTCGGGTGTTCGCTCGTTCCTGAAGGGCGACAGCTTTTTCCGACGCTCACCGTTCGTGACAATCTGATACTCGGCGCATATGGATTGATCCGAAACGGGAGACGCCGGGAAACAGCCGGAGAGCTCGACCGTGTCTACGAGTTGTTTCCGAGGCTCGAAGAGCGGAAGGACCAATACGCCGGAACACTTTCGGGCGGTGAGCAGCAAATGGTTGCGATCGGAAGATCACTCATGGGAAAGCCCGATCTGATCATGCTCGATGAACCGAGTATGGGGCTTGCGCCGTTGGTCGTCCGTGATATTTTCAATGCGATACGAATGCTAAAGGAACAGGGAAAGACGTTGCTACTGGTCGAGCAGAACGCGCGGGCGGCGCTTTCGATCGCCGACCGGGGGTATGTCATGGAAACCGGGTATTTTATACTGGAAGGTGAGTCGGAAGAGCTGCTCCAAAACCGTGATGTTCAGCGTGCCTATCTGGGAAAGGATTATAAAACGATTGATGATTTGGGGAGAGACGAACAATGATCTATTCTCCGGAAAACGAAACGATGGATCGACGAGAGCTCGAACAATTACAGCTCGAACGCTTGCAGACCACATTGAGACGGGTTTATCGAAATGTAGCGGCATATAGAAAAGCGCTGGATAAGGCGAACGTCGACATTGATCGGATAAAAGCTATAAACGATTTACGATACCTGCCGTTTACGACAAGAGACGATCTAAGGGAGAGTTACCCGTACGACGCATTTGCGGTCCCGTTGCGCGATGTTATCAGAATTCATTCCACCTCCGGCACCACCGCCAAACCGCTGGTTGTCGGTTACACCCAGCACGATCTCGACACATGGGCGTCGCTTGTGGCGCGGGTGCTTGCGGCGGCGGGAGTCGACAATCAGGATTTTGTCCAGGTTGCATTCCACTACAGTTTGAACACCGCCGGTCTTGGATTCCATTATGGGGCCGAGAAGCTCGGGGCATCGGTAATACCTGCCTCAAACGAGAACGTAGAGCGACAGATTCTCATTATGCGTGATTATAAATCGACGGCGCTTGCCGGCACGCCCGGCTTTGCGCTTCACGTTGCATCGGTTCTCGAAGACCGGGGGATACACCCGGAAGAGCTCAATCTGAAGACCGGGCTTTTCGGGGCCGAACCGTGGAGCGAAGCGTTGCGGCCGCAAATCGAAGAGGGGCTTCGGCTCTCGTCGTTCGACAACTACGGTCTTTCCGAGATTATCGGACCGGGGGTCGCGTTCGAGTGCAGTGAGAAAAACGGACTTCATATAAACGAAGATCACTTCATCGCGGAGGTTGTTGATCCTGAAACCTCCGAGCCGGTGCCGATCGGCGAGAGGGGCGAGCTTGTTTTTTCTACAATTACCAAGCAGGGATTTCCGTTGATACGATATCGTACCGGAGATATTTCGGCGATCATACCCGAAACCTGCCCGTGCGGAAGAACACTGCGGCGTATGGAGAAAGTCTCCGGCAGAACCGACGACATGATTATCATAGAGGGGATAAACGTATTCCCGTCTCAGATCGAGGAAATCCTGCTGGAAATCGAGGGAATAGAGCCGCACTTTTCGATTGTGCTTGATCGCAAGGAAGGGCTTGATACGATGGAGCTTCGCGTCGAAGTGTCCAGGGATTTTCCCGTGCTCGATGTAGCCGGACAGCTACT
>CAYLZA010000024.1:0-11266 GCA_964387575.1 uncultured Spirochaetales bacterium
CCCCCTACGGGGGCGCTACCCCCAAACCTTCGGCTTTGCCGAAGGTTGTTGATTCAGATACGTCGATACGCGATCACGATGAAGATCGGTGTGTACTGCTTCGAGGATTTCGGTCTCGTGGTTTTCGCACATCTGCTCGAGCGCGCTGAGCCGGTCTTTACGAAATCCGAGGCTCCTCGTTTCGCCGGTTGCGAAAAACTTTCTCTGTCGTTTGATCAGATCGGTGATGTTAATCCGATTGTGCATTGCTTGGCCAAGCTCGACAAAGGTCGACCGAGCATTTAATTGGTTTTGTCCTACACGTGGAGCGCTGCGCCCGAACGGCGCGCTCCGTCTCCGGCACAAATCGACACACAGCGTCCGTACATCCATTCGTCGTTGAGATCCGCGAGTTGCCCCCGCTCGTCACAGCGACTGCCGTTATCGAATGGTTTGATAGTACACGACAACCGCACGGGTGGAAACATGCGGCTGTGAACGCTGTCCACGTTGAAGTGGCCGGGCTAAACAAAATCTCGATAGTAAAGCTCACCGTATATACCTGTTTTTCCGATGAGCTCCTCGTGAGATCCGTGATCAACGACGCGTCCTTCGTGAATGACGTAAATGGTGTCGGCGTCTTCTATCGTCGAAAGACGATGTGCGATAACGAGACTCGTTCTGTCTTTCATGAAATCCGCGAGCGCGTCCTGCACGAGATGCTCCGATTCTGAATCGAGACTCGATGTAGCTTCGTCGAGGAGCAGAATCGGCGCATTCCGAAGTATCGCACGGGCGATTGCCACGCGCTGTCGTTCACCGCCGGAGAGCTTGACTCCTCGCTCCCCGACCTGCGTTCGATACCCGTCCTCGAGCGTCACAATGAACTCGTGTATATTCGCTCGTTTTGCCGCGTTCTCGATTTCTTCGCGATCTGCACCGGGTTTCCCATAGGATATGTTTTCCTCGATGGTGCCGTTGAATATAAACGCGTCCTGAGGAACATACGAGATCAGATCGCGAAGCTCGACGAGAGGGACTTTGCTCATGGTTCTTCCGAGAATCGTAATGGTTCCGCCCCAAATCGGGTAGAGACCCATCACGAGCTTTACGATCGTGCTTTTCCCGCCGCCGCTCGGACCAACGAGGGCAACGCGACTCGCTACAGGTACTTCGATCGATACGCCGTGCAGTACCTGAACCTCGTCGAAATATCCGAACCGCACGCGTGAGAGACAAATCCCTACAGGCCGCTGCGATTCCACCGATGAATCGACAGCCGGATATGTGTCGGGTTCGGAAGGTTCGTTGAAAAGATCATAAAGCCGGTCGGTTCCGGCGAAGGCTTCCTGAATCGTCGTCAGCGTCCTCGTTATGTCCGACATGCTCCATGCAACCACACCGCTCGCCATGATCGTGGCTATCAGGTTGCCGGGCTCAAGCATCCCTTTTACGACGAGGAAACAGCCGATTACGGTCAAGCCTCCGCGATTTACCCATCCGATGAACGAATTTGCACCGTAGAGAAATGCGTCGAGCTTCAGATACTCGAGCTGTTCGTTGAATAGATCCTTGAGTTTCTCGAAAAAGCGGGTGAGGAAACGATGTCCGAGATTGAACAGCTTGATTACGGTAAACCCGGTGATATATTCGGTCGCCTCCTGCGCCATGCGTCCGGTATCCTGATGGATTTTTTTTACTCTCTCGCGCACCGGTTCTATGAACTTGACGTTGATAACCGCCGTGAGTGCGCCGAGCGCGAATGCGATGATGCCGAATCTCATATCGAGCAATAAAAAGTAGGGTGCCATGATGACGATATTTGCGACGAGAAAGAACAATCGGTTTACCGTGCTCAGGAACGTGCGATACGATTCGAGATCCTTGTTGATTCTCGAAAGCATATCTCCCGAATGTTGAGACTCGAAATATCGGACCGGAAGGGTCTGCAGATGGCGGAAAACCCTAACGCGTATGTCGCGCATGAGCCGTTCGATTTTCCGCTCGTAGAGAAAAATTACTGAAGGGAGAATCAGCACACCCGTCACGATGGTGATGATACCGAATACTATTGCCGCTTCGAGCGCAACCGATCGGTCTTCCACAAAGAAATCGATGATCTGTTTGAGTGTGAAGGAGAACAGAATGTTCAACGCCGTGTTCGGGAGTAATTCGACGGTGGTAAGCAGGAGAAAACTGTAGCGGTGGCCGTGCAGAAGCGCCCATACCCGTCTGAGATCGTTTATCATCTCGACTCCTCTTTTCCGTCGACGAGTTGACGTTTGTAGAGATCGGCGTATCGACGGCTTTGTGCGATGAGCTCGTCATGCGTTCCGCTCTCGACGATTCTTCCTCCATCAAGCACGATAATGCGGTCCGCATCCTGGATTGTTGATAGACGATGGGCTATCACGAGAACCGTTCTTCCTTCCATCAAAGTATTTATCGCTTGCTGTACGTAGTACTCGGCTTCGGTATCGAGCGCACTCGTCGGTTCATCGAGGAGAAGGATCGGGGCGTCTTTCAAAATTGCACGAGCGACCGCGACGCGCTGTCTTTGTCCACCCGATAAACGAACGCCCCGTTCTCCGACCTTCGTCTGATATCCGTCCGGAAGCTCGGTGATAAATCCGTGTGCATACGCGGCTTTCGCCGCCGACTCTACCGCTTCACGATCGGCCTGTTGATCACCGAGCAGGATATTTTCGTAAACCGATTCCGAAAAGAGAAACGCTTCCTGGGTAACAACCGAAATACGATCACGAAGCGCCGATGGTTTCCACGCCGATCGCTCATGACCGAATATCTCGATCGATCCTCCGTATGTGTCGTAATAACTACAGAGCAGCTTGATGAGGGTGGTTTTTCCGCAACCGCTCGGACCAACGAGTGCCACCTGTTCTCCGACTCCGGTTTCGAACGAAACATCGGTCAGGAGAGTGCTTTCCGCAGTGTATGAAAAAGAGACCGAATGAAATGCGACGGCGGCTCCCGAGTGTGCATCGGGAAATCTGATTCCCGTTGACCGTTCTTCAGGCTCGTCGAGAAGCTCGAACAGATGATCGGCACGACCCGAGTTTTCCACCATGCTCGTCCATGCCCGGTTCGCCGTGCGAAAGGTTGAAACAAAGGGGAAAAGAATTTGCGTAAACGCATATAGCTCCCCGATGGACAGATCGCCTCGATACACGAATATTCCCCCGATAGCATAGGCGGCGATCTGCGGAACGAGTGAACCGACGATACTTACCGCCGTGGCCATAGATCGTTTTTTAGATAACAGAATCGATTCTCTTGTCACGTTGTCACAAGCCTCTTCAAATTTGGCGCTGTGCGACCGGTGCATATTGTAGACTTTGTATACGCGAACGCCTTCGAGAAAATCCCGGAGATAGGAGTTGAATTGCGCCGTGTGCTCCTGCCGGCGTCTGCTTGCATCTCCCATCGGTATTGATATTTTTGTTGAAATAATCGTGAACATCGGAATAACCGCAAGAGATATTAGCGTAAGCCGCCATTCCATGGAGAGCAGGATCGCCAAGCTGACTACGAAATTCGTGGGAAGATAGCTCCATATACCGGCTATAGAGTCGCCGTAGAAATCCTGTAAATATTCGATATCGCTTACCAGTCTCGAAACGCTTTCTCCGGTGTGTTTCCCCTCGTAATACTCGATCGGGAGTCGATTTATTTTTTGCATCGTCTTTCGACGCAATGTACGTCCCGAGAGAAAGCTGTAACGAAGATGGGTGGTCGTATTAATGTAGTTGATTAGCGATCTGCCGAGCACGATTCCGACAATCGCCCCCGCGTAATTTAGCAATCGAGACATGTTGCCGCTCAGCGCGATGTCGAGCGCCATTCCCATCACCCACGCCGAAACGACCGCAAGGGTAGCGCTTGCCACTCCGCCGACCGCACGAAGCAATCCCCAGCGGATATGCGTCCACGTAAGTCGGTACAACCTCCACAAAGACGAAAGAATATGTAAAAACGATGTACCGGCGTTTCCGTGTTGTGTCACGAGACTTTTCCTGAATTAGAGATTTCTCATGTTATCATATGTTGCGGGTTGGGGCTACGGTCATGACCAACTGCCCAAAAAACGAATGACTCGGTTCGATATTTCTCCGATGCGCGTATCGATTCTTCGGGGCTGATTGCTCCTCGTTCGAGCATACTTTTCGCCACGAATGCAAACACGATGATAAGCACGACGATTGCCGCGACCAGCCCGATCAGGATTTTATTGCTGTTTCTCATGAGAACGCTCCTTTTCTTTGTGATATAACTCAGCGATATCTTCTATTTTCAGTCCGAGCAGCTCGAGCTTTCTGAAGAACTGCGGTAGCTCGTTTCTCAAAAACTCTTCTTTCATAATCATTCGTGTGGTCTCCTCTGCATCCTCTGCTACGAAATAGCCGATTCCCCGACGGTTGTAGATGATTCCTTGATCCTGCAGCAGGCTGTAGGTTCGGGTCACCGTGTTTGGATTGACCTCGGTTTCCACCGCCATTTCGCGAATCGAAGGGATTCTTTCCTCGGCACTCCACATATTGCGGAGTATGTTTTCGCGGATACGATCCGCGATCTGTTCATAAATCGGGCTTCCCTGATTAAACTCCATGGCTGACCTCTGTTTCCCTGAGTCTGAAATAGACGATTATCCAGCATGTCGGCGCAAGAGCCGCCCAATACAGAACCTCACCGATCGTTCTGAGTGTACGTGCGGTTCTGCTTACCTGACGTATCCACACCGATCGGTTGTCGAAGTTCTCGAAAAGCTGAATCAGCTCGGAGGTCGGTTGCATTGCATCGAAATATCCCGAGAAAACGAAGTAAAATACCAGACCGCTTACGATGCTTATCCCGATACCTATCAGTATCATTGCAAGCACCGTTTTTACGATGTGAAGCTTTTTGAAATACGCCGCGCCGAGAAGAAAAATCGACTGCGCAACCCAGTAGTGAAGAATCGACAATAGCACTTCTTTGCTGAACGGATTGAAGACACCGAAATGTACACCGGTGATTACGTACGCCACTGCGGCCGAAAGAGCCGTTGCCAGAAAATAGCCGGCGATCACGGCCACCGTATAGCCGATGGTTGAGAGCAGCAGTCGCACGATCAGCTTTTCGACGGTCGAAGCCGGTAGCATGAACCACTCGTGGTTTTTTGTATTATCGTGTGATTCGTGAAATGCGCGGGAGGTGACGATAAATCCCCCGACAAAGAGTATCTGGGCGAAGATCACCGTGTGCGCTATCGTGCTCCCGTGATCATCGTAGTTTCCGCCACCACCGCCGATCTTGTTGACGATCGCCGTCAACACATAGCCGATGAGAACTACACCCGCCACCGCAGCTGCGGCAATGAGCGCGGCTCGGTAGAGCTCGGTCAGATCCCTTCGGATCATCAAGCCTAATCTTTTTGGTTGTAGTGTTTGTGAAATCGAGTTCATCGGGTTTCCTCCTTTTCCGGGAGCGCGCTCAATAGTTGTGAATCCGGATCAACGATCGCGTTGAACAGAAGCTCCAGGTCGATGTTTGCATTGTTGGACGGATTTTTTCTCATGACGGTATAGCCGCCCAGACTTTTTTCGGTGTAAACGACCTCGGGATCGCTCGCTCGGTCCGTTTCTACCGATACCGAAAAATTACTCGCCACGTAGTCGAGATCACGGAAAAATACGATTTTGCCGCCTTCGAGAACGATGACCGGATCGATCAGATTCTCCATGTCCCGGACCTGGTGGGTGCTGATCATAAACACCTGATCCTCGGTGATAGACGCAGCTACCGCCCTTCTGAACTGACGTTTGGACGGAATATCGAGTCCGTTGGTCGGTTCATCGAGAAGAAGTATCCGGCAGCCCGACGCGAGCGCGAAGGCGAGCAGAAACTTCTTTTTTTGCCCGTACGAGAGCTTCGAGAGTCGCTTCTCGAGCGAAATCTCGAACATCGAGGCGAGCTCGGTAAACCGTGCTTCATCGAAACGTGGATAGAACGGAGCATATGAGCTAAGATAGAGATCCGCTCGTATCGGAGGGATGTAAAACTCCTCCGGGAGAAAGTAGATGTCGGACAGAAAATCCGGGAGCCTTCGGGCCGGATCGAATCCGAGCGCCGCACATTCGCCGCTGTGGCGATAGAGTTGTCCGGATATGATCCGAAGCAGGCTCGTTTTGCCGGCGCCGTTTCTCCCGAGGAGCCCGTAGATTCCACCCGATTCGAGTGAGAGATCGAGCCCTTCAAACAGTCGTTCACGGCCGTAGGAAAAAGACAGGTCTTTGATAGAAATCATGTTCACCTCCACATTAGTGCACTATCAAACTAGCACAGTAGAATACTAACGCTATAGCTACCGTTCGTCAAGATTTTTTTTGAAAGGAGGGGCTTTGGGAATAAATATGCGCCGCCTGCGACGTGAGCTAAAAACAGTCTCGGTGATGATCGCGATGTATTGCAGCTCGAATCATTCCGGTGACGATCTCTGCAGCGAATGCCGTGAGCTTCGAGATTATGCGGAGACCCGGATCGCGCGATGCCCGTTCGGTTCGTCAAAACCGGTGTGTTCGGCATGTCATGTTCACCGTAGTTGATCCCACGGAATTACATCGCACCGTTTGGCCCATTCATCGTATTGCCTGCTCATTCTTTTTACCCGTTCCGATTCCCGTGCCGAAAGATCGTGGAGCTCGGTTCGATCCTCCCGCATGTGATAGAGCTCCCATTCGCCGGGGTATTTACTCACGAGCTTCCAATCGTCTTCGCGAACGGCGCGGTTACCTTCATGTTCGAGGATAATCGGTTTTGAGCGATCCCAGCTCTTCCCATGAATACGATCGAGAAAGCTTTCTCCTTCGATCGGGGTGATCTTCTTTCCGTTGATCTCCGATGGGTACTTGGCACCGGCGGCGTCGATACAGGTGGCGGTGATATCCATGACGTGACACGGGGCGTGAAAGACACCAGAAGTTTTGACGGCTTCGGGCCAGTGAATGATGCAGGGAGTCGATATTCCGCCCTCATGAACCCAATGCTTGAAGAGCCTGAACGGCGAATTCGACGCGTTCGCCCACGGTAAATCGTAGCTTGCAAACGTATCGTCCGGGCCCGGCGCTATCTCCGGGATATTTCCGAAACGTATTCTGCGTCCGTCCGGTGTGGGAATATTGTAGCGAAACGGCTCCTTTTGCGACGATTCTTCGGCGAGAAACTCCGCGCAACCACCGTTGTCGGATAGAAAAAAGATGAGCGTATTATCGTAGGTTCCGTTCCGTCGGAGCTCATCGATGATCGATTTGATCCCCTGATCCATTCTGTCGATCTGAGCGGCATACACCGCCATGCGCAGGTCTTCCCACTCTTTTTCCCGAACATCCTCCCACGCGGGAGCATCCGTGTTTCGAGGCGATATCTCCCATTTTGGATCGAGAATACCCGAGCAGTTGAGCGCTTCATGACGTGAGGTCCGAAGTCCGTCCCAGCCGTATCGCCTGTAGCGACCGCGATACTTTTCGATATCCTCTTCGAACGCATGCAGCGGCCAGTGAGGGGCGGTATAGGCGACGTAGAGAAAAAACGGATTGTCCTCATACCGCTCCGTAGTGCGGCGGATCATCGAAACCGCCTCCCGGCTGACTGCATCAGTCAGATAGTAGGTCTCGCCGGTATCGGTCTCGAGATCGGGCCGTATCATCGTCCGGTTTCGAATCATATACGGTGGATGGAAATAGCTCCCACCCCCGCCGAGCATTCCATAATGCTCATCAAATCCCCGTTGAACCGGAATCGGATGTGTCGTCTCCCCGGGACTCCAGGTTTCGGGTTTGTTGGCCTGATAACCGCCGCCCACATGCCATTTGCCCGACATCAATGTCCGATAACCCGCCGATTTGAGCACTTCCGCTAGAGTTGCACAATCGTCCCGGAGATATCCCTGATACGCCCGGTGTCCATAATTGCCGACCATGTGTCCGACCCCGGCCTGATGTGGGTTCACTCCGGTCAGCAAGGAGGCGCGGGTGGGGCAGCATCTTGCGCAGTTGTACATCTGGGTGAACCGAAGGCCTCCTTCGGCGAGTCCGTCAAGTGCCGGCGTCTCGATTTCGGAACCGAAGCACCCGATATCCGAGAATCCCATGTCGTCGGCGAGAATAATGATGATATTCGGTCGTGTCGAATCGTTCGTGGTACTCTGCATGCCGTCTCCCGGTGTGAGTGTATAGTGCTCTATCGTACAGGGCGGTACCGGTTCTCGTAAAGCTGCCCGGTGGGTGAGGGGCGGTTTTCCTGTCGAGGATATTGTCTGATTACGTGCACGTGGTCAGACAAAAGATACCGAAATGTAGATTTTTCCGAAACGAACGACAAAAATGTGGTTCGAGCCATCGACATATGATCAGCTCGAGATCTTATGGGTCGGCTTCATCGACGGTAATTCTATTATTCATATGGAAATATTAAATTTTCTTGGGGCTTGGCAAATTCGGCACGTATATTGCTAAACTTCGTGTCCGTACACACAAGTGTGGAGGTTGTTATGAAACGAAGTGCTCGCTCTTTTGTGATTGCATTATTGATTACTGCTATTATGCCGCTATCGACGGCGGCCGATGACATCGAAAAAGCTGCAGTTACCGCGATGGGCGAAGTCGACGTTCAACATGATTCGGCGGGCGGCGCTGAAACCGAAGATGCCGACGGCACAGGCGCATCGATCGAGCTTTTCTCCGATGCATTTGACATGATTTGGCTCGTCCTTTCTGCAGCCCTGGTGTTTTTTATGCAGGCCGGATTCGCGATGGTAGAAATCGGCCTTACGAGAGCGAAAAACGCCGCCAATATCCTGATGAAAAACCTCATGGATTTTTCCGTCGGTGCGCTCTTTTTCTGGGTAGTGGGATGGGCATTAATGTACGGGTCGTCGGCGGCGGGAATCATTGGTCTGGATCAATTCTTCTTAGTGAACGCCGATTCAGACATATATAGGGATTGGATGTTCCAGGTAGTGTTTGCCGCTACGGCGGCGACAATAGTTTCCGGCGCTATGGCGGAGCGTACGAGGTTTCATTCGTATCTGGTCTACAGCGTGTTCATAACCGCTCTTATCTACCCGGTTTCGGGACACTGGATATGGAATAGCGACGGGTGGCTCGGGAAGCTCGGATTCCACGATTTTGCCGGTTCGACGGTCGTTCATTCGGTCGGCGGATGGGCCGCTCTTGTGGGAGCAACACTTCTCGGAGCACGAAACGGCAAGTATCTTCGTCTGAACGGGAAGACCGAGGTGAGAGCTTTGCTCGGTCACAACATTCCGTTGGCGGCGCTAGGCGTGTTCATACTGTGGTTCGGCTGGTATGGATTCAACGCCGGAAGCACGCTTTCCGGTACCGATCTCGGTATCGCCGGGATCGCAGTCACCACTACGATAGCGGCGTCGGCCGGCGCGGTTGCGGCGATGATCACTTCGTGGATTTCGTTTGGGAAACCGGATCCGAGTATGTCGCTCAACGGCGCGCTGGCAGGACTCGTCTCGATAACTGCCCCGTGTGCGGTGGTGACGCCTTTCGGTGCGCTCTTGATCGGACTCCTCGGCGGTGTGATCGTGGTTTTTTCGGTCGAGCTTCTCGACAAAGTATTGCACGTCGACGATCCGATCGGCGCGGTATCGGTACACGGTGTTTGCGGTGTCTGGGGTACACTCGCGGTGGGATTGTTCGGAAGCACGGAAGAAATACGCGGTCTGTTCTACGGAGGCGGATTGAGACAGCTCGGCGTTCAGACGCTCGGGGCAATTACCGTTTTCGTCTGGGTTGCGGCGACCGCGTTCGTACTGTTCTTCGCGATAAAGAAAACGATCGGATTAAGGGTAGGTGAGACCGAGGAACTCCAGGGACTCGATATAGGGGAGCACGGTACCGAATCGTATAGCGGCTTTCAGATTTTCCAGAACATGTAATCGAGAATACAATACGGGAGAGAACGATGAAATTAATTATAGCATATATTCAGCCGCACAAGCTCAATGATGTGAAACAGGAGCTATTCAAAGCCGAAGTCAGAAAAATGTCGGTAACGAACTCGCTCGGTTGTGGCCGGCAAATGGGATACCAGGAATCGTATCGCGGAGTGGCGATGGAGGTGAATCTGTTGAAGAAAGTGCGCGTCGAAATCGCCGTCAATGAGAAGTTCGTTCAACCGACGATCGAGGCGATTATTACCGGCGCAAGAACCGGAGCGATCGGGGACGGGAAAATCTTCGTTACGCAGCTCGATGAGTGTATCCGAATTCGCAGCGGTGAGACCGGGTCTGAGGCAATTGGGTGAAGAGATTGCCGAACGGGCCCGCTGTTCGTGTGCCCGGCAATGCTACGATTCGAACCTGCTCATAATCGAAGCAAGGAGTGGACGCATTTCGAGCAGAATATCCACGAGCTCCGGATCGAACTGTAGACCCGATTGCTCGCTGAAGTACTCGAAAACCTGGTCTTCGTCCCACGGCTCCTTGTAGACCCGTTTTGATCTCAACGCATCGAACACATCCGCAACTTTCACTATTCGAGCGTAAATTGCAATTTCTTCCGCCTTTTTCCCCGGTCCAGGTTCGACGGGATTGGCGAACAGATCTTTCACCTTCCCCGGGTATCCTTTGCCGTCCCATCGTTCGTGATGATCGAGAATTACTTCTCGCGCCATTCTGTCCCAGGGGGATTCGAGTTGTCTGAACATCCGCGCACCGTAAATCGTGTGCAGTTGCATGTCGGCGGATTCGTCCCGTGAAAGAGGTGCCGTCTTTTTGAGTATCGTATCACTGATCGCGACTTTGCCGATATCGTGGAGCATCGCCGCGGACATCAGTATTTCCCGGGTTCGTCGGATTTCGGTCATCGGGATACTTCTTCGCTCGGCCCATTTGCCATAGATTTCCACGGCAATCGAGCCGACCCGTTCGGCATGGCGTCCGGTTTCGAAGGGGTCTCGGAGCTCCGAGAGCTCTACCATCCGAAGAACCATCTCCCGGTTGAGCTTTGCTTTTTCGATTGCCCCTGCCGCATGTTGTGCGAACTGCATGATATAGAGCCGATCTCGACCCGAGAATGGAATCGACTCTCCATGATTGTCCTTGGCATTGATGAGCTGTAAAACTCCGACGATCGCGTTGTTTCGAGTCACGAGCGGTACGATAAGCATCGATTTTGTTCTGTACGACGATTTTCTATCGAACTCGGGATTGAATCAAAAATCGACATCGCTTTGAATATCGTACACATCGTCGATGAGT
>CAYLZA010000025.1:0-11208 GCA_964387575.1 uncultured Spirochaetales bacterium
ATGAGCTCACGAAAAATCCGTTTCGACTGTTCGCTCCGTATAATATCCTGGAGTTTAATCCAGTTACCTCTACGCCGCGGATATGTATAGTGCCTACCTTCTCACAGACCGGAATGCTTTTCGGCTATCGTATCGGCGAGCGTGTCGAGTGATGCCAGATCCGCGTCCGTAGGATGGCCCTTGCTAAGAATGGTATCGAGCACCTCGACCTTCAAATTGGGTATAAGTCCCGAAATCTGCTCAACCGCCTTCGTTCCCCATCCGTAGGATCCGATGATCGCTGCGTATTTGAGCTTGGGCCGTAGCGCGTTTGCAAGATGGGTAGCGGAAAACACGCTCGGGTGAGGCCCGACGTGGACCGTCGGTGTTCCGATCACGATCGTCGCCGCATCTACCAGTGCGATTGCAAGCTTGCCGATGTCCGTGCTCGATAATTCAAACTTATGGACTTTGACGTCTCGTTGCGAAAGAGCCGAGATCAAATAATCGACCATAACCTCCGTGCTGCCGTGCATCGATATATACGGTAATACGACGGAGTTTGAAACCCGGTCGGACACCCATTCGTCATACGCCGAAAGAATCGTATCCGGATCATCGTAAATAGGACCATGACTCGGAGCAATATAGTCGATATCAAGCGCGTTTACTTTTTTCATATTATTTTTGATTATTGTTCGGAAGGGCATCATGATTTCCGCGTAGTAGCGCTTTGCCGCTTCATTCACATATGGTTCTTTGCTTGCGTATAGACTGTTCGTGGCAAGATGTGAGCCGAAGAAATCACACGAAAAGAGCATTCGATCATTTTTAAGATACGTTACCATCGTCTCCGGCCAGTGGACCCACGGCGTGTGAATGAATTGAAGCGTTTTTTCACCTAGTGATATTTCTTCTCCGTCTTCCACCGTACGAATGCGCGTATCGGAGATATGGAGGTGATCCATAAGCATCTGCTTTGCTTTTGGCGAGCACACGACCTCGGCGGCAGGATACTTTTCGATAACCTTCGGTATTGCACCGGAATGATCCTGTTCCGCATGGTGCGAAACTACATAGTCGATCGATGTTACCCCGTCGAGTTGTCTCATCAGTACACTCTCCATCGCAGGATCCACCGTGTCGAGGAGAGCAGTCTTGTTTTTTCCTTTTACGAGATACGCGTTGTAACTCGTTCCGTCCGGTAACGGAATGAGTGAGTCGAAGAGTCGACGGTTCCAATCGATGGCCCCCATCCACGTAATTCCATTCATAATCGTTCTTGGTTTCATCTTTCCCTCTATGATCCGACAGATTACCGACACGGTTACCATGATTACACGAAAACGGCGCCGGATCGTATACATTCATAGTACTTGATCCGATTTTTTTTGCATACTCCGGGTTTCCATTCCAAAAAACGAGCTCATCGCGATTGTCCGATTTAATACCATCTTGATTTACGATTGTCCTTACGACACAATGGGGCACGATTCACTCAACGCGTGTGTATCTATTCTGATCGATTTGGAAGGTGCAGTAGAGAAAATGTCGGACAATACCGAATACTTGGACGAGTTGACAAAAGTAAATAATGAGCTTGCAAATGTCTCTCGCGAATTGGCAAAAAAGAACGCTCAGATCGAGGAAACAAAGCGGCTCGAGATCGAGCGTGCCCGGCTTCTCGAAGGACGTACGTTTTCTGCCGCAATTGCCCATATGATGAATAACATCATGATGACGATTTCGGGATCGGTCGATTTGATCGAAATGCAGCAAGATCTCGACAATGAAGGCAAAAAACGAATAGCTGCAATCCGGGACGCTATTAAACGTTCTTCAAAACTGATTGACCGCCTGCTGCTTGTCACCCATATGGACAAGGGCGCAATCGTCCCTTTCGAGCTCGACAGAGTAGTAACCGATGTAATCGACGGTCTCGAGGTGAACGGTGAGAGCGTCGAATTAAAGCTCGGTGCATCGGGTCAGATAGCGGCTGCACACGAAAACCTCGTGCGTATTGCTATTCAGGAGCTCGTGTCCAACGGTATCGAAGCGTCAAACGATGTTTCTCGCCGACCGGTCACGGTAGAAACGCGGTCCGATGATGAGCACTCGACTCTGCTTGTAGCAGTTTCGAATCAAGGTCACGACATACCGGCGGAGATCGCCGAGCGGATACACCTACCGTTCGTCACTTCCCGATTTCTCGGGAGGGGATTGGGATTGACATTGGCAAAGCACGCAGCAGATGCATGCGGCGGCGAGCTGAATTGGCACAGAGAGGAAGGGATAACGACATTCACCTTCCTTATGCCGCGAAATGTTGATCGCCGACACCAATAGCCGTATTTTTTCAGCAAGACAATGAAATCAACAGATAATTTCGAAACTCATAATCAGGAGCTCGCACGCGAATATCAGCAGCTAGTTCTCAACCGCGACAAACGGGGTGCGGTGCGTCTCATACTCGATAGTGCTGAATCAGGTATTCCGGTACAAGAGTTGTACATCGGCGTACTTCAACCCGTGCAACGGGAGATCGGGAATCTCTGGCAGAACGCAAAGATCTCCGTAGCTCAGGAACACTACTGTACTGCGGTAACACAGCTGGTGATGAGTCAGCTATATAGCTACATTTTTACACAAAAGAGAAACGGACATCGTATGGTTATGACGTGCGTAGGAGGAGAGCTACACGAAGTAGGCGCGCGGATGGTGGCCGATTTGTTCGAGCTCGACGGATGGGACACGTATTACATGGGTGCCAATGCGCCTACCGATAGTATCCTTTCGGCGATATCCGATAACCAGGCGGAGCTTCTCGGTGTTTCGGTGACGATGAACTACGGAATTGTGGCGGTTCGTAAGCTTATAAAAGAGATACGCTCATCAGACGATACATCACATATTCGTATTCTCGTCGGTGGAAGACCGTTTTTGCTCTCGGAATCGTTGTGGGGTTCCACCGGAGCGGACAGTTTCGCTCCGGATGCGGAGAAAGCGGTAGCAGTGGGAAGATCGCTTATATCGAAAGGCAAGTAGAAACGGAGTTATACATGAGTAATACAAATGGAGTCAAAAATTTTCCAGATTCCCTCGATCCGGTTTCGCCGGAATCGATAGAGCTGTTTAACAAGCTCAAACAGTCGATCGTGGATCAGGCGGTGGATACGGCGATGAAAAACAGCGAGGATCTGCCGGAGCTCGGTGAAGATGTACGAAGCCGTTTTGCCGTTGGAATGGATTTCGTTATGAGAATGCTCGAAGCCGCTATGATGACATTCGGAGAACCGGCAATACTCGAAGACGAGGTTTCGTGGGCGCTTGATCGGCTTACTCATGACGGCGTCCTCCCTAACCATCTTGTTTTGAGCCTTACGACATTGAAGCACGTCATAGATCAAAATATGGAAGACAAGCACGCAGAACAGATAAACGCCTATATCGATCGGATGATACATCGAATCGATCAGGGGTAACGATATCCTGCGGTATGAACCGTAACGATTATCTCGGGCCTTTTGGGATTTGTTTCGATTTTTTTTCGTAATTGTGAGATGAATTGATCGAGCGATCGCGAGCTCGGAAGATACTCCACTCCCCACCCCGCATCGAATAGCTCGTTTCGGGAAATCACCTTCCCCCTGTTTTTCGAAAAATGCGACAGCACCGTGACTTCACGCTTTGTCAGTTCGATCTCATGATTGCCGCGATAGCCACGAAGCTCGTGAGGCTCTACGATAATGTCTCCGATCGAGAATTGAGCGCTCGGATCGCCGGTCATGCGCGAGTCGCCGGCTTTTTCATAGCGGCGATATATACTATTGATTCGCGCAATCAATTCCCGTACGCCGAACGGTTTGACGATATAATCGTCGGCGCCCAATTCCAAGCCGACCACTTTGTCAATTTCTTCGGATTTTGCGCTCAGAAACAGCACGGGGATATTTTCATCATTGCTACGTATTTTCCTGCACACGTCATAGCCGTTCATCTCGGGCATCATGATATCGAGACACAGGAAATCCGGTTTTTCGGTGTTGTAGAGCTCGACGGCTTCAGCGCCCGAAGAAGCGGCAACGACTGAAAATCCTTCGTTTTCGAGTATCTCTATCAATCCGGAACGCGTATATACATCATCTTCAGCAATGAGTATTTTCATCGGTGTTCCTCCGCCTCATATGTGGAATCGTAAGAATGAACGATGCACCTCGGGACGATCGTTTTAACTCCAGGTCTCCTCCGAGAGCTTCCGCCAGTTCTCGTGACACCGACAGCCCGATTCCGGCACCGGTCACACCGTCGTTCAATCGATTGCTAATCTGGTAGAACGGCTTGAAAATATTTTTTCGTTCACGATCGGGGATTCCAGGTCCGTTATCATGCACCTCGATATACGTCGTGTTTTCCTCCTGCCGGGTAGAAATCTCGAGAAGGTGTCCGTTCGCCGCGTACTTCTCGGCATTACCGACGAGGTTTGACAGGATTTGCTCCAGGAAATCCGGATCGGTATGAATTGGAATCGGCGCATCGAGTGTCAGCACGACCTCGAGATCCTTTGCCCCGAGCGACAAGGCAAACGAGCGCTCGACGGCACGGACGATCTCATCGATGAAAACCGTCGCAAAGCGCGGGACGATCTTTCCCTTCCCTATTCTCGAAAAAGTGAGCACATTGTTTATCATTCTGCTGAGTCTGCGACTCTCGGAATTGATGATCTCGAGCTGCCGTGCCTGTTTCTCATCCCGAATGTTCCCGGTGAGTAATTCCGCATATAATCTTATATTTGTAAGTGGTGTGCGAAGCTCGTGCGAAACCTGGTTCACAAAAGAAACCTTCCGTAATGCGTCGTCTACGATTTTTTTATTTTCCCGATAAAAATAGTAGGAAAGAAAACAGACAACGACTATAAGAGCGGCCAATCCCGAAAACAGTGAGAGATATTCGCCCCACACAGTAAGCATCTCTTCAGCGTCGAGGTCCATGTAAAGTCTCAGGTGCCACGCTCCAAACGGTTGGACGACGGGAATTTCCGACAGATGCATTGCATCGTTGTCGGGCTCATAAGCACCCCACTGATAAAGCGTCGAGCCGAGCGCATTAGTCAATGCAATCCTGGTGGCAGAAGTTTCGTCGGCTACGAGATCGGAATCCGGAAGCAGCCTCATTATTCGCGATATCAACGCAACACGTTCTATCATCGCTCCGATGCGAACGCCTTCATTCGTGATACGCCACAAGACAAAGTTCACCCCGTCACCCATGAACCACGTATACCAGTGATAGCTTTCGGCCCGGTTCGACACTGGGCTTTCATTCCCATGACGAAGAATCGAGGCAAGCTCCAATTCTTTTGCAAGAGAGAGAAACTGACGCTCGTTTTCGCTGACCGGTCCTGCTTCGGGTGGGAAGAGATAGGAGCCCTCGGAGTCGATAAGGAACATTCTACGGACGAGATCGGAACCACGCATGATGTTTCTCAATTTTTTATAATCGATTTGTTCCAGGTTTATGATCTCTGCGAGAACATCGGATACTTCACGTTTTGTATTCTGAGTATGGCTTTCGATGAGCCTGTTGATCTCCTCCAATCGTTCCCGAGCCAATATCCTGTACCGCTCGGTGGTGCTCGCCTTATCTCTTCGATAACGTTCGAATCCCAGCAACGATATCGTAAAAATCGGCACGACTACGATCAGTAGAAATACAATCAACAGGCTCTTTTTCATTGCGCTCCTAGTAGCTCTGCTGGCTTCGTTTTTCGTGTTGTTCGTCTTTTAGCCGTTTTCTGCTCGCGTTCCACTCTTCTTCATCTTCTATACTTTCCGCTTCTTCCGCAATTGTCGCTCCGAATCCTGCGAGATCTTCCGACTGAAGTGCCTCCGCGTTTGATTGCAGATACTCCGTATTACTCTGCATGACCGCTTTAGCCTCGTCGATTCGTCCTTCGTCTCGCAGGAGAATCGCTTCTTCGGTACGTTCGGTCGCAATCTGCATCACAGCCGACTCCATTGTCGGTACATCGACATTGGCCTCCACCTGTTGCCGGTTTTCGGTAAACCCGACTCGAATCGAGTTGCTGAGCTCGTGTACCTGCTGCGAAACCATATTGTTGTATGTGACCGAAATATCCGCAAACGGAATATCGACGGCCTCCCGATGTGGATCAACCGAAACCTCGAGCAGCACGTACTTTTCCTGACCTCCGTACAGTTGGTTAATCGATGTGACAACTCTGTCACCGATAATATCCGCTTCTCTACCGAGCACCCGACGAGGCTGCACTCCGGGTGCACAGCGGATCTCGATACCCACATCCTGCGCCACGACCGAAAGAATATCGCCGAGCTCGTACTCGAAAATGCGAACGAGATCACGGGAGTTTTCTACAAATGCGTGGTTTCCGTCACTTTTTTCGGCAAGCCGTACCATCAGGTCTTCATTATACCCGAGCCCGAGACCGATCGTCGTTACGGAAATCCCTTTTTTTCGAAGCGATGCGCCCAGATCTCCGAGGGCTGCGGGACTATCGGGACCTACATTTGCGAGACCGTCCGACAGGAGAATGACCCGGTTCACCTTATTGTCGTCAAAGAACTTTTCCAGCTCGGCGGCGCCTTTACTGACCCCTGCGAAAAGAGCGGTGCTTCCACCGGCAAATATTTCGTCAATCCTGCTTCGAACAAAGCTCTTGTCGGTAGCTCTCGTCGCCGGCACCAGGACCGATACCGTGTCCGAATATGTTACGATCGAAACAATATCCCGTGAATCGAGAAGATCGATGGCCATTTTTGCCGCTTCTCTCGCTTGTACGATTTTTTCTCCATCCATCGATCCTGATCGGTCGAGAACGATCGCAACATTTACCGGCGTTCGTTCCTGCCGTGATTGAAGCTCGAATCCGGTCAATGAGACCTTTAGATAGGTGGTTTGTTCGCTTTCTGCAGGCAACCATGGGGATGCAACAGAAACATTGAAGGAAATTTCCTGAGCAAGAAGCCCGATCGATATAAGAAAAAAGACGATTACGACCAACACTCCTGATTTGAAACATAACTTGTTCATAGACACTCCTCATCAGAGGGTTTGTTTGACCATATTCGGCCACCCTCATGTTTATACTTAAGAGGATACGTTGGTCGTCCGAAAAACGGTCATGTCTGATTAAGAAAATTGTAAGAAAAATGTAAGATATCGCATATACTCGGCAGCCGTCGTTCCGCGAGAGCACGGACCTACGGCTAAAAAATCCAATCAGACACTGATAAGGGCAATCCCGGTTATAGAAAGACCGAGCCCGAAAATCCTTCGAAGCCCCAGCCGTTCATGATAAACAAGGCGAGAAAGCAAAACGGTCGGCGCCGGATAAAGAGAAGTAATGATTGTTGCGATGATTAACAACCCGGCTCGTGCGGAAGCAGAAGTATCGCAGGAATCGAGACCGCCACGCCGATCCACGACAACACTCCCGGTCGTTCTCCGAATACTATCCCGAAAAACACCGGGAGTATTGCTCCGACCACTGCAGCCGTAGGAGAGCATACCGCCGCCACCTAAGAAATCGGCGGTAATGAGCATTACCCAGAAAAAGGATTGCGACCGCATATACCATAATCGCGGGAAGAGAAAACGGTCGGGTCCCTTTGCCCTGCCGTTGATAGAAATATCCGATGACGGGAAGCGCGAGAAAAGCGGCAAACGCGATATAAATGAGAGTCGTGCGTTTTTGTGATAGTAGTCCTTTCGGATTTCATTGTTCGTAAGAAACAGCTGAAGCCCGCACCATCCCGCGAGACCGAAACCGGCGTATGAAACATTAGCAAAGGTACGGTGAAGCTGGGGCATCAAAAAAGAGGGATTGTACATGACCTCGGTTGCATAACCGAGAACGCCTTCGAACTGGGTAAGAACACCCTCTTCCTCAATCCCGGGAGTCATCATGAATCCGCCGAGGGCGTTGATCATATACATCTGAAGGATAAAAAGCGGCGTCATCATAGCGCCGAGTAGGATGTGCAGTTTTTTGTGTCCCCAAAGCTTATCCCAAAAAAAGTAATGAAATGTAAGCGTCGTAGCGAGCAGCAGGAACAAAAACTCCTCGATCATAAGCGCCCAGAAGAAATGGGTAAAAAGCTGCTCCCAAAATTGTGGAAAAAGTCCGAAAAATGCGATGGCACCTTTGGCGCCTAATACGGGAAACTCAATCATATTCGCCCCTCCTTCAACGCTTTGACGATTCTCTCACCCTGCTCCTCCGTATATGTTCCGTCGGCGCAAAGCGTGTCGAGAATTCTGCCGGACTCCCAACCGCTTATATCGAGGGTTCGGAGCTGCGGCAATGTGTATTCATCGGTGCAGTTCTCGTACACCAGATACCGATCTTTCTCGTACGGTTTTGCCTCGGGTTTTACCAGCTCGCCGTAGACCGTGTACGGGCTTCTTGCCCGCTCCCGGGTGAAGCCGCCGAGCGCAAAGACCAGAAATGCGGCGATCCCTGCGACGAACATCGCCCGGGGCCAACGTTTACGTGCCGGTGAAAACGGAAGTGCCTTCGCCCGCATCCACCAGAGAAATCCCATGAATCCGAGCACTGCTGCGATAGTAGCAGCACGCCAGCCGACGGCGCCTCCGGGAAATCCTCGAAGCGGTGGATGTGCAATGACCACCGAAAATACCGCCGCCAGAAGAACAGTTACGGTAATGAGAAGCTTTGTTTTCTCGCGATGCCGAACAAACACGTAGGTTCCGGCTATCGCCACAAAAACACATATCAGGATCATTTTTATGACGAAAAATTGCGAGGCGTGACCACCCATGATTGCATTGAACGCGACGGGTGCATGTTTTTCGAGGATCGTAGAATAGCCCCACCCGATAAACGGTTGTGCGAAGAAAGCAAGAAACCCTACCGAAAATGATAAATCCGAGGAGAACGCGTAGTATTTATGCTCGACCGGGTCCTTAGCCCTCATATACTTGATTGCAAAAACACCGCCGACAAGCAGAATCGTATAGCTGATGTTTCCGAAAAACCGATGTAAAAACAGATAGGGAAGACTCGGATTAAAAAACGCCTGCGCCGACCAGCCAACCGGATTGAGCGCATTGGGCAACTCGGCACCGTTCGGCGTCAGCATATATGCACCGACGCCGTCCCACACGAACTGGATCAATAATCCCCACATCGCCGCAATCGCACCAAAAAAGATATGGAGCCGTTTCTTTTTCGGCGTATTCATCCGATCCCAGACGAGATAGTAGGCGAAGAAGAGGAACACTACTTCGAGAAGAAAAAAGACGAACTGAATAATCAACGGCCAGAAGAATAGATTCGACCAGCGTGCCCAGAATTCGGGATAAAGCCCGATGATAATCATTGGGATTCCGGTCCCAAGTGCAGCACCGGGCGAAAAAATAACGAGCGAAAACCAGATTAGACTACGAGAGAATCTGTCGTATCGAAGATCATTTCGCTTATAGCCGATGTACTCATAAATCGGCGCCAGTATCATAAAAGCCGTTATTATTGTTGCAATCGGAATATGAGAAAATGTAACTTCCTCCATCCAGATGTAACGTGGAAAAACTGGAGTCGGAATTACCGGTAGGTTGTTCATCGCACGCTCCTTTTTGCCCCCGCGTCAGCCCGTAACCGCATCAATCGATCCTGCTTGACCCGAGCGTGTTCGCGAGCTTAATATAGAGTACCTGACAATTGCCGTCACGTATTCGGTCTGCCCGGACTTCGGTTATTGTGATGCGCCGGTGGTGCGCACATGGAAGCGCTCGAAACTGACTGAGCCATAGTATTGTGGAGGATTATTGGAAGTGGAACATGTAACTGAAGCTGATTCGGACATGGAAAAAGAACGGGTGGCGCAACAGGCAGAAGAGAAGAAAACAGAAAATAAAAATCTATTTATTCAACTTTCGGTGTTTGGTGGATGCGAAAATGTCAAAAAGGTAATTTCGACGCTCGAAAAACACCGAACACCCGCCGTCGTATACGAGGACCTCAACGATCCGCTTGGAATCGGTGTTGTGACGACATACGAAAATCCGGCCGATTTCGTCGAACTGCTCCGCCCGGCACTGCTCGATGAACCGTTTCCCGGGCTTCATCAAAAGCACGAAATGACGATGCTCGGTCGGACCTACGAGGTTGGATACGAAAAGGATCTAGAATATTCGTTGCTGCAAAAGCCGAAAGACAGACTCAACGACAACCGTTATCCGTGGGGTGTATGGTATCCACTCCGACGACGAAGCTCATACGAAAATCTGCCTGCGGAAAAACAACGCGAAATCCAGACGGAACACATGCGTATCGCGAGGAGTTTCAGCAGGGACGGCAGTATCGGTGATATTCGTCTTGCCGCATTCGGGCTGAATCCAGTAGACCAGGATTTTGTCGTTGCACTTCTCGGTCAAAAGCTGACTCCATTATCGGAAATCGTACAGGCGATGCGAAAATCTATTCATACATCCGAGTACATTGAATCACTCGGCCCGTTTTTTGTGGGCCGCGTTCGCTGGCGTAGTGACCTTTTACATTCAGAAGATAGCACCGATCGAGAAAGCCGGAGCTGAGAATGGTTGCATTCGTTATTACCGCGTTTCTGTTGATCGTGTTAATGTTTATTGCGCTCCGTTAGATACTCATCGTCTCCGGTATTTCGATTCCGAAACGAGTTGATCACCGCGAGAAACCACAATGCGATTGAACCTATTGTTATGATGAGAACGGCCTGAATCATATCTCCTCCTAATCTCTATGTTCGTACACCTCCTGAGGTCGAGACTGCGCATAATCGGCTACTTTCTGCGAAACCGATGCAGCACCGGCGATACAATCCGGAATTCCGACTCCTTGATACGCACTACCCGCAAAGAACAATCCCGGTTCGTTGTTCTGCAGTATCCGCGCTACCAGTTTCTTATGACCTATTTCATACTGAGGAGTTCCCGAACGGAATCGGAAAACTCGATATGTAACCGGTACGGGTATCCGTTTCCCGAGATAATATGAGATGTCTCCGATTGCACGTTCGACGAGATACTCATCCGACCGCTCGATGTGCGCTTCTTCACCGTCACCGCCGACAAAGACTCGCGCAAGCACATGACCGTCCGGCGCGCGTCCCCGAAACTTGTTCGAGCTCCATGTGCAGCCGCGTATCATCGTTCCTTCGTTTCGAGGAACGATGAATCCGGTACCGAGCGAGT
>CAYLZA010000026.1:0-11189 GCA_964387575.1 uncultured Spirochaetales bacterium
GCGAAACGCGGAGAACGGAATCTCCTTTATCCAGACGACCGAGGGATATCTGCAGGAGACGCAGGATATATTGCATCGGCTTCGCGAGCTGTCGGTCCAGTCGGCAAACGGTGTGTATACAGACGAAGACCGAATGCAAATCCAGGTAGAGGTTTCTCAGCTGATCGACGAGGTGGATCGAATCGCCTCTCACGCCCAGTTCAACGGAATGAACATGTTGACCGGTCGTTTTGCCCAGGAGACGGGGGAAAATACCGTAACCGCATCAATGTGGTTGCATATCGGGGCGAATATGGATCAACGGGAACGACTGTTCGTCGGAACAATGACCTCGGATGCACTGGCCATTCGGCAAACCGGTACGGGAGATATTCTCTCGATATCGTCGCCCGAACAGGCCAACCGGGCTATCGGTGTAATAGACAACGCGCTTAGAGTTGTTAACAAACAGCGCGCAGATCTCGGCGCTTATCAAAACCGGCTCGAAATGGCTGTAGTCGGAATCGATATGGGCGCCGAAAATCTGCAGGCGGCCGAGTCGAGGATTCGAGATACCGACATGGCCGCGGAAATGGTACAGTACACCAAGCAATCTATACTCACTCAGGCCGGCACTGCCATGCTGGCGCAGGCGAACGCTAAGACGCAAACGGTATTGCAATTGCTTGGTTAGCTTATTACACTATAATCGGACTGTTGTCGCGGTTACCTTAGGGGCCGTGACACGTCCGATCACCGTTTTGTTCTTTGAAATATTGCCCTCTTGATGATTGATAGAACGGGAGCTTACAAGAAATTGAAGCTCACGTTGTTGCATGAGGAAGAAAACGGGGCGGGGGTAGCGCGAGTGTCTCCCGTATGCTTCATGCCGGCATCAAGATGGGAAAGGCAAAGGACGCCTTTCTACACTCATCAAGGAGGGACGAATGATTATCAACCACAACATGAGCGCCATGTTTGCCAATCGCACGCTCAGCTTGCAGAACCAGAAAGTTGACGAAAACATACAAAAGCTGAGCTCCGGTATGCGCATCAACAAAGCTGCTGATGACGCATCCGGGCTTGCAGTTTCTGAAAAACTGCGAGGACAGATCCGGGGCCTGAATCAAGCCGAAAGAAATATCCAGAACGGCGTTTCCTTTATTCAGACAACTGAAGCCTATCTCCAGGAAACCCAGGACATACTTCATCGGCTCAGAGAGCTCTCAGTTCAGGCGGCTAACGGTGTTTACACCGACGAAGACCGGTTACAGATCCAGGTCGAAGTTTCACAGCTTGTCGACGAGATCAACCGGATTGCTTCACATGCCCAGTTCAACGGAATGAATATGTTGACCGGTGCTTTCGCTGACGGCTCCGATCGAATCATGCAGTTTCAGGTCGGCGCAAACATGGACCAGAACGAGAGAGTATTTATCGGCACCATGACGGCACAGTCTTTGGGTATACAGGGAACACAAGGCTCTACGGAGAGCGCTTCCATCTCTACCCCAGACCAAGCCAATAGAACGATCGGTGTGCTCGATTCAGCCCTTCGGGTTGTCTCGAAACAACGCGCCGATTTAGGTGCATATCAGAACAGGTTTGAAATGGCTTCGGTAGGTATTGCCAGCGCAGCAGAGAATCTGCAAGCCGCCGAATCACGCATACGTGATGTTGATATGGCAAGTCAGATGGTTGACTTTGTAAAAAATCAGATACTTGTTCAGGCAGGCACGGCAATGCTGGCACAGGCAAACACGCAACCACAATCTGTTCTACAGCTGTTGGGTTAACACCCACCGGCGTTCTCCGTTCTTCCGAACACGGCGAGGAGGTTTCTGGACGTCACCTTTTCGTCGATCCGTCGGGAAGGGGCTCGCGCCCCCTTCCTGCTTTATTCGAGGTAATCTATGGAGCTTGAAGTACATGGCGTAAAGGGACAGACGCCTAACAAAAATCTCCAGAAGCAAAGTGCGGCCGTTGATGTACAAAACGCTCAGCGGGCACGGGAGACAGCCCAACGCAGCGCCCGCGAACGGGCGGCAGCAGCAACAGCGGCGGAAAATGCCAAGAAAAACGCAGCCGCATACATTGAAGAGATTCTCAACTATACTCAGTTTTTTAACAAACGACTCCGATTTTCGGTCAACCAAGAGCTTGAACAGGTGGTCGTTAAGGTGATCGACGCCAAAACCGATAAAGTAATTAAGGAAATACCTCCGGAAGTGTTGCAGAGACTGCATATCAGAATCCGCGAGGCGATCGGTCTCCTTATCGACGAAACGATATAGCATCGACGCACCCTCGCCGGCATCGAAAATTGAGACTGCACCTTCGGAGGGATATGTATAGATGTCGGATATATCCATACCCGGTGTAACTTCCAGCAGATTTGACACCGACAAGATGATAGATGAGCTCATGAAGGTCGAGCGCGCTCCGCTCGACAGAATGGAAAATGAGCTCGAGACATACAACGACAAAAAAACCGCATGGCGGGATATCAACAGAAACCTCTCTTCTCTTTCAGAGACGGCTCGTTCATTGTATTCGTTCGAGAACCCGTTTGACGAAAGGATAGCTACGTCTTCAGACGAATCGGTACTCACCGCAACGGCTACGCGTGAAGCCGAGGAGGAAACCGCCAAAATACAGGTCGATCAGGTCGCTACGAGAGACCGATTTTTGTCGAAATCACTCGACACCGATTATCGCGCTCCCGCCGGCACGTATGGATTCACCGTAGGGAATAAAGAGCTCAAGATTGCGTTCAAAGGCGGATCGTTGCGGGCACTTGCGGGCGAAATTAACGATCGCGGAAGGAATCTCATTCACGCCCGTGTCGTTCAAAATACCGACACCTCGCAGGTTCTGCTTATCGAATCGAACGAGGAAGGCGCGGATCAGCAACTCAGATTCTCGGACGATACGATCGATTTTGCGGTCGATATCGGTATGGTCAAACGAACCGATGATGCATACCGATCAATAAATCCGACGCAATCGAATGTGCGATCGCTGACACATCCGATCAACGAGCAACACGTTCAGTTCTCGGACGAAGGGATGCTGCTCCGCCCGGAGAGCGCTGCGCTGATTCCGGTTGTTCCCGACGTTCAGGAGGTGAAGGATGACCTGGTCGCCGAAATAACCTACTCGGTTACCGAAATCCCCTATGAGTATACTCCACCACAGCCGCCCGAAGGACCGTCGACACCGGATCCCAAGGGTATCGAATTCGAGGGAATTTCGATAACCAACGAACCGTCAAATGTAGTCAAGCCGAATTGGGAACCGCCGGAACCGCCTGAACAGCGGGACGATCTCTCCGTTTTTTTTATCGACACCGGTAGCGGAGAGACGAAACTGCCCGATATCGAATCGGGAGACGGAACATACACGATGAAGGTTCCGGTATCCGAATATGCAGACTATGTCGCGAACATCAACGTTAGAAACAATAATACCCATCGCCGCGTCGAAGTTCACGGAATAGAAATTTTCGATCCGAATGCACGAGGTGAGCACGTTCCGCTCAATCCTATCGAAACCGCCGGTGACGCCCGGCTAAAAATCGACGGAATCGAAGTAGAACGTGGTTCCAACGAAATTGACGATCTTATTCCCGGCGTAACTCTGAATCTGAAGCAGACGAGCGAAAAACCGATCGATCTTCAAGTGGAACCGGACCGGAAATCGGTAAAGGAATCGATCATTCAATTCGTCGGTCAGTACAATAAGGTACTCGAAGAAATCAACATTCTTACGGGAAGCGATGAGCAGGTGGTTGAAGAGCTCTCCTATTATACGGACGAAAAAAGTGAAGCAGCAATGCAAAAGCTCGGTCTTTTTCAGGGAGATATCACGATGATGCAGCTGAAATCACGTTTACAAACCATCATGATGAATCCCTACCCTACCTCGGAGGGCTCGGCTCTTACACTCCTCGATCAGATGGGCATATCCACGAATCCGACCCGAAGCGGAGGTGCGGCGGTGCAGCGGAGCCGTTTGCGGGGATACCTGGACATCGATGAGCGAAAGCTCGACGATGCGATAGAAAACGAGCTCGGTGCTGTCAAGCAGCTTTTCGGTAACGACACCGACAACGATATGGTCTCCGACTCCGGCGTAGCGGTAGAATCTCAAAGCTATCTGAGACCGTACGTGAAATCGGGGGGACTTATCGCGACTCGTGTATCAACGCTCGACGGAAGGATATCGAGAACGAACGAAGATATCGAGAGCATGCAGGAACGATTGGCCCGGCTCGAACAGGAGTACAGACGCGAATTCGCTCAGATGGAAGGTTCGATGGAAGACCTCGAACGTGCGAGGGAGCAGATTAACAACCTAAACGTTCGAACTAATAATGATTAGGGATTGAAACGAGAGGAACACGTGCAGATAACGATAAACGACGAAACGATAGACTATACACTCGAAGCCGAGAAAGGTCTCGGAGAGGTCGTAGACGGAATATCTACATGGCTTAATCAAGCCGGTCTGACAATTCGCACGATTAAAAAAGATAGCACCGAGCTCGAGCTTACCGATCAGACGGAATGGCGGGAGGAGCCTCTCGAGCAGGTTTCACAACTCGAGATAGAGGCGGTTACTCCGTGGGAGCTGTTCCAGGAAAAACTCGCCGCAGTGACCGAGTATTTCAACATGCTCGAAAACTCGCTCGAAGATGACATCGAGTCGGCGGCCAATTTATTCGAAGAAGCTCCTGCGGTTTCACAGCTGCTGAATGATTGCATACATCCGGAGCTCGGAAACCGATTCAACAGCGAGGTTGGTGAGCTTATCGATTCGTCTCAGATAGAGCAACGAAAAGCGGAACTTGGTGAGCTTGCGAAAAACCTCCGGGTGATTGCAGCCGAACGGCTTCGCGAGACCGTAGATCCACGTGGAGAGTTCGAGTCGCTTCTGCCGATTCTGAACGATTCCATAGAAAATATAACCGATGTGTCGGTACTCATGCAGACCGGTGATGAGTCCCGGGCGATGGGATACGTTCTGCAGTTCGTCGAACAGGCCGAGAAACTCATGCGGTTGATCGGTATTATCCGGAAGCTCGATCTTGCGGATCTCGATTCTATAACGATCGAGAACAAGAGCATCCCCGAGTATCACGGTGAGCTCAACAATCTCTTGAGTGAGCTCATGGATGCGGTTCGAAGCGGTGATACCGTTACGATCGGTGATCTTCTCGAGTATGAGATTGCACCGAGGTTCGAGGATCTTGTTTCTGTGCTCGAATCGGTAGATGTTCAATCAAAACCAGCGTCGGAGGCCGGATGACGGAATTGCTGCTTCAGAGTCGATTCGATACGCAATTCGTGGAGCAGGCGGACACGGGCACAATCATCCTCGCGGCCGTCCTCATCGGTGTGTTTCTGCTGATCCTGCTTTTTGCAGGTTTATCATCAAATCGGCGCAAGAGCCGCGACGGTGGCGGTCCTCAAAAGTATCGACGCGGCGTATTCCGCAAACGTGCATCCCGTCTCGGACTAAACAAAACCCACATTCACACCCTTGAATATATCCGAAAGCATTTCAACGTCAAAAAGCCATACAATCTCCTTACGAGCTCTTCATATCTCGACTTCTATCTCAACAAAGCCATAAATGAAATCGACAACCAATCTCTCGACGAAGAGGTAAAGGAAGGACGGAAGCTCACGCTCTACCGGATAAAGCAAATCATCGAGCGAAACAGCAGTAAGTCTTCCGCATACCAATCGACAAAGCAGCTTCAGACGAGTCAGCCCGTGAGTCTGTCTGTGGAGGGAGAACAGAGATATTCGAGCCGGGTACTCGGCGTCCTCAAGGACGGGGTCGCGGTTCAGGTACCGTCGTCCAACCGGGGCAATCAGGTGAGATGGAAAAAATGGTCACCGGTCCAGGTTTTTTTCTGGAAACAGAACGGCGAGGGATTTTCCTTTTCATCGAAGGTCGTCGGATACAACCAGTTTCGCGGAACCCCTTCGGTGCTTCTTCAGCATTCGAATTCGATTCGGAGCGCAAAGCAGCGACGGTTTCGAAGAAAAGAAATCGAAACGCCATGCTACGTCTACCCCGTTCGCGTATTGACGAGCGGCAGAGGCAGGAATCAACAGAAAAAAGCGTACGTTGATACAAAAAAACGAACGCTTTGTACCACTCTCGAGGTTTCCGCCGGGGGATGCAGTATTCGCGGCTCGAGCGCACTCAAAAAAGGAACATTAGTGAAGGTTGAATTCGAAGCACAACGGGGAAACTCCATCACTCCATACGGAAAAATCGTCAATTCGAGAAAAGAAAAAGCGATGAGCTATGTCATGCATGTTATGTTTACGCGTGTTTCGAAGAAGAATCTCAATCGTATCAACGCATTTGTATATGAGCTCGGGAAACCGTCGCCGGTGAAAGTCTGATTTTTTCGCCTCATTGACCGCTTCCGATGAAATGATCTACTATCCACCGTGATCCATGTCTCGAACGATTGTCAGTAACAGCGAAGAAACCACAGAAAATATCGGCGCCGAGATAGCACCCCGCCTGGAGCGCGGTTCAATCGTAGGAATTCATGGCCCGCTCGGTGCCGGGAAAACGGTACTCGTCAGAGGCATAGCGAGAGGACTCGGCATACGGGAACCGGTGTGCAGCCCCAGCTTTACTATTGTCGCCGAATATAACGGATCGATACCGTTGATCCATATCGATCTGTACCGTACCGGCTCGCTCGAAGAGCTCGAGCTTATGGGTATTGATGAGCTTCTTTCGCGAGACGCGGTGGTCGTGCTCGAATGGGCCGAAAAAGCGAGCGGATATCTCCCGGAAAACTCGATTTCGATCTACATCGAAATGGTTGAACGAACCCGGCGGATACGGATCGAAGGAATAGAAGTTGAACATTCTCTCGATTGACAGTGCAACCGAATTGCTCTCCATCGGTTTACGAACGAGAACCGAGATATTGTACGAGCACACGCGACACGACGGATTCAGTCACGTGGAAAATCTGGTACCGACGATCCAATCGGTGCTGTCGCAAGCTTCACTCGCAACAGGCGATATCGATCTCATCGTCTGTGCAAAGGGCCCCGGCTCCTTTACCGGTCTTCGAATCGGTTTGTCGACCGCCAAAGGGCTTTCACTGGCGTCCGGGTGTTCTCTTATTACGATACCGACCCTCGACGCATATGCGTACCGGTTTTGCACCGTGCCCGGTGTCGTGCTTCCGGTTATCGATGCGAGAAAAGGGAGAATTTACACGGCAGTGTATGAGAATGGTATCAGACAAAGCGACTATCTCGATATTCCCCCGTCGGATGTACCCGATCTCATTGAAACCCGAGGAGCTCCGATTACCTTAACCGGCACTTCATCACGTCTCTTGGGCGAGATCCGCAACACACTCAAAGGTGCCGAGGCCGATCCGTGCCCGATGACCGGGCGAAGTGAAGCATTTATCGCTCTCGGTAAGAAGCTTTTCGAAGAAAACGGTCCCGATCCGGACGATGCAGGTCCGCTCTACATCAGGAAAAGCGATGCCGAACTCGGTAGTACCGGAGGATGACGATGTGTCGGATATGACTGACGAGGAGCCCCTCGAGCTCGAACCTCTCGAGGAAATCGAACCAGAAGAAACGGTGGAGCCCCGGTCGATAGACACACCCTCTATGGCGATGTCTCGACGCAACTTTGTCGGTAGTCCCTACCCGTGTTCTATCCTGGACGCTTCACTCAACATCATCTGGAAAAACGAAAAGTATAAGACGCTGTTCGGCGATGGACGAACGGAGCACATTATCAGCGCGTTCGCCGGCTCTTTCGACGAAGATCTCAGAAATTCACTCTATCAGCATACACGATCAGAAGAAGTCGGGTACTCTTGGCGCGGCAAGCTGCAACTTTCGGCGCATAACAAACCGACCGTCATCGTGAATCTCCTGGTTGGTCCCATATTTGAGAATACGGAAGCCGAGCCGAGTGGATATCTCGCGATTTTCGACGACATAACCGACGATCAAAAAGATCTGATCCGCGGAACGTTTTCGAGTCTTCTCGAAGCTTCACTTTTGAAGGACAACGATACGGGTAATCACGTCAAACGGGTAAACGAATACTGCCGGATCATGTCCGAACGACTATTCGAGCGTAACGATTTCGAGGAAACGATCGATCATGATTTTATCGATACCATCGGATTCGTTGCGGCGATGCACGACGTCGGGAAGATCGGCACTCCCGACGATATTCTCAACAAAGACGGCCCCCTCGATGATTGGGAATGGGACGTCATGAAAGAGCACACGATCAACGGAGCATATATACTCAACACCTATCCTGCGGAGATGGCAAAGCAAATCGCGCTTTTTCATCATGAATGGTGGGATGGCTCAGGCTATCCATATGAAATATCGGGGGATATGATTCCGTTGGCGGCAAGAATCGTGTCGCTCGCCGATGTATATGACGCATTACGGATGAAACGTTCCTACAAAGTGGCATTTTCACACGAAAAAGCGTGTGAGATTCTCGAGGAGGGGGAAAACACCCATTTTGATCCGAATCTATGCAAGGTATTTCTCGAAAACCACACCACCCTCTCCGATGTATATCAGAGATTCGAGGACAACAACGATACCGAGCATTAGGAATCGTCGTCGCGTTTTTTTCGTTGGTCTGCAAGAGAATCGAGCTTCGGGAGAGAAACATCGGTCGCAACGGCGGCCCGGTTTTCTTCCTGAATAGCTTCGTATACTTCCTGTCGGTATACCTTTACGTCCCGAGGAGCCTGGATACCGATCTTTACTTGATCTCCGCGAATGTCTACGACAGAAACCTCGACTTTGTCGCCGATCATGATACTTTCGTTGACCTTCCGCGTGAGAATCAGCATGCGCGGTCCTTGACGGCGGCCATTTCATCGAGAATGTAGTGGCGAACTCCCCATTTGCCGTTTAGCGATATCGTTTGCTTTGCGGTCTTGGTTTTCCGGTTGATGACAATCGGGCCCTGCAAATTAGCGCTCATCCGCTCCTGGTCGTGAGGTATGGTAACTATCGCAAATATCAACAAATTGCTCGTATCGTCCGCACCGATTTCTTCGAGATCCTCGTCGGGCGCCTCGAGAACGTAATCGGGTCTGAAAAAGGTCGGTTCTATCAGCACAAATGAAATCTCCCGCTCATCGATCGACTGGAGCCAGTAGAACGGCGGTTGAGCAGCATCGAGTAATACGTAGTTGTGCAGATTCTCGAATCCGAAAATCCCGGATGGGAAACTGACTTTCTGTCTTTCGTCTACTTCTATCTCCCCGAAGGGTTTGGTTTTTGTCAGCATGTGTTACCTCAGAAAATTGAGAAGTGTCGGTTGTAATATGCGTCCCGCCGTCTGCAACGCCGCTTGATGCGTATACTCGAGAATTTTCATATCCATGATCGCTTTCGAAATATCAAGATCAACTTCGTTCGAGTTTCTACCGGCCATTTCGGGCAGCTCGTACTCAATGCGGGACTGAACGGTATCTATTCGGTCCGTCCGGGAACCGAGCTCCGCCAGCGACGTCAGCAGATTACTCTGTGCCATCTCGATCCCCTTTATTCCCGTACCTCCCACATCCAGCGAATCGCCTTTTAAAAGCTTGTCCCGGAGCGAAATAACCATATCGAACAGCGATCCACCCGATACCCGTGCGTCGGTATCGAGGTTGTACGGCGGTTTACCCGTACCACTCACCACGCCGAGATCCTGGAGTACCGTTCCGTTCTCTCCGTCTTCCATTCGCAGCTGATGCGGATAGGTTGTCTTGAGCACCAACGAGTTATTGACCGGATCGAGAGAGGCTTTGACCGCAGCTTCCGATGAGTTGATCTTCGCCATTATCGAATAAACGTTGTCGCCCGCGGATAGCCGGATTTCGGCATCATCGATTCGAATGACACTCTCGTTTTCGACGACGTACTCGTCCGCGGCGACATCGGATATCAATTCCTGTTGCTCCGCCCAGAACACCTCTCCTCCCGAAACGGTAGCCGGGATAAAGTTACCTTCCGAGATTTCGGCTGTGTTTCGAGAAGCACCACCGGTGTAGAGCACGGATGTGATTACCCGGCCTTCCGCACCTTCAACATTTCCTCTCAGATCACGGAAGGGATCGTCTCTGAGCGAGTCACCGGAAAAAAGCGTTTTCCCGTCGCCGGATCGTGCATTTGCCAACGAAACGAGCTCTTCGAGATGCTCGTTGATTTCGCCCGCCATCATCTGTTTCTGTTCTTTTGTGTATGTGGAGTTCGCGCCCTGAATTGCAAGCTCCCGAATCCGATGTACGATTTGGTTCGCGCTCTGCAGGTATCCTTCGCGTACCCGGTATTCGCCGCGGATCTTATCGATATTATTAGAATAACGCTCCAGACGCGAAATATACGATTGATACTTCGTCGAATGGGAGGCGGCCAGCGGGTCGTCACGCAGCTCTTTCACACGTGTCTGTTCGGCGATCTTGTTTTGAATTTCGTTCAAACGCCACTGACGTATTCGCAGATGATACTGCATGTCGTCATTGGGCATATGGGTACTGATTCTCTTCACCTACTATACCCCCATTCGGTTTATAATAGTATCAAGCATCTTGTCTATTTCGGTAACGAATCGCGACGCTGCCGAATAGCCGTGTTGGAATTTGATCATCTGCGACAACTCTTCGTCGATATTGACACCGCTTATCGATTGGCGCATATCGTCGAGCTCTTTCATGATAAGGTCTTCGGTTTCCATCGACCTCTGTGCTATCTCGCCGCGCAATCCGATATCGGCAACCGTATCGGCAAAGAACTCATCAAAGCTCGTTCTTCGCCCGATCATCACCGAGGTGTTTCTGAGATTCGCTATCGCCTGCGCGGCACGACCGTCACCGGGCTCGGCGGGGCGACCATTTTCACCGAATCCCGCAGCGACCGATCCGGGATCTCCGAGAACCTCGGGATTTATCTGCATCCACCTCGCCGGGTGCGACAACGGTGCTACCGCGTAATCCACCTCACCGCGGAGATCGAGCACCGCATCCGCCTGATCCCACGCATACCCTCCGTCGGGTCCCGATTGTGAGAGCACTCCCGCATAGTCGACGAGAAATCTGCCGCTATCCTGTACCGATCGAATTACGAAATCGGGGTTTTCGGTCTGTTCCGCCGGCGTTCCTTTGAGCATAAGCC
>CAYLZA010000027.1:0-10949 GCA_964387575.1 uncultured Spirochaetales bacterium
CTTATTTTCGCCGAAAGGTTTCGATGCCGGTGGTGGTCAAGTCCGAAACGGGTGCATCCGGGACGCTATCAACGAAGATCCTCGATCTCGGCGGAGGTGGTGCGAGCATGATCAATCCGGACGGAAAGTTCTCGGTCGGTGACGATATCGAGCTTTTTTTTACACGAGGGAAGAGTGATTGGCTTCCTGTTCACGGAGAGGTCGTGCGAACTTCGAAAGGCAATCGGGTTGCACATATACGGTTCGGTCATATGAGCGGCCCGAAACGTGATCAGATCATCCGCATGGTGTACGAACGGTGATTTCCCGAGGTCCTCTGGTCTATATTGCGCTCGTTGCGGGAATAATTTCACTTTTCCTCGAGCAATTGCCGTATGTATCTCCGCAGATCTCCGCAATTACCGAATACATCGACTATCTCATCCTTGGGCTTCTGATATTCGAAATGATAGTTGGATATGTAAAAGCCCGGTATAAGTGGATTTTTTTCAAGCGCAATGCGTTCCCGCTCATTTTTGGAATAATCTTCATTGCCCTTTTTACATACAGCAAGATACTCGTCTATACGCACGAAACATCCGAGCTCCAGTCGTTGCCGTTTGTCGTTATCGTTATAAGAAACGGATTTATCATGTTGAAGGTCTTTACGAGACTGAGCCGGCTTACGTCGTTTATAGAGGATATTTCGACTCATCCGGCGCAGACCATAATCGTCAGCTTCGTACTGGCGATACTCGCGGGGGCTTTGTTGCTCATGATGCCGTTTACGAGCACCGTCGGCGGGCTCTCCTTTGTCGACGCGCTTTTTACCGCTACCTCGGCGGTTTGTGTAACCGGGCTCATCGTCGTCGATACCGCGATCTCGTTCACCGTGTACGGTTGGCTCATCATCCTCGTCCTGATCCAGATAGGTGGGCTGGGTATCATGGTGCTTTCGTATTTCGTTGTTTTCGTCATGAGACGGTCGGTATCTCTCGAGGATAAAATGCTTATTTCCTATATGTTGAGCGAACGGGACATGACGCGTCTCGCGCGGAATCTCAAAACGATTATCTATACCACGCTGGTTGTCGAAGGAACGGGGGCGCTCCTGCTTTTTATTTTTATCCGGGGAGAATCGACCGCCGTGCTCGATGCGGTGTTGCAATCGATATTCCACAGCATATCCGCGTTTTGTAATGCCGGCTTCTCTCTGTTCTCGGACAGCCTGATGCGGTTCCGCTCGAATACGCCGGTGATCCTTACGGTTGCCTTACTCATCATCATCGGAGGGGCGAGCTTTGCGGTAATAACGAACGTCAAAGAACGGTGGGCCGCCCGGTTGAGGAGAGTGTTCAAACGATCGAGTGAACGAGTGCCGCATATCTCGCTCAATACTTATGTGGTCCTGGTGGCCTCAGGGGTACTTATTATTCTCGGCATGATCGTTTTCTACGCTCTCGAGCACCGGAACACCCTTTCCGGGGAAATGCTCGGTACGCAGTATCTCGCGTCGTTTTTCCAATCGGTTACGCTCAGGACGGCGGGATTCAACAGCGTTGGTTTCGATCGGCTTCTGCCGGCGGGATATCTCGTGCTTTCGTGTTTTATGATAATCGGTGGGGCTTCAGGGAGTACCGCCGGAGGGATCAAGGTAAACACAACTGCAGTACTTGTTGCCGGCGTGCTCTCACGAAGACGGAGCGACCTCGTGGTACACAGATATTCCGTTTCGGAAGAGACCGTGCGGAGGGCCTTTTTTATCCTCCTTTTCGCCGTTTTGGCGGTCTCAGCCGGGAGTATTCTGCTCACACTCTCGGAAAACGCCCCGGTTGAGCACATTCTTTTCGAAGTCGTATCAGCGTTCGGGACGGTCGGACTCTCCTCCGGATTGACGTCGTCGCTTACCACATTCGGCAGAATCGTCATTATCGTGCTGATGTTTCTCGGAAGAATCGGACCACTGACGATTCTCGCCGCTGCATCCATGCGTTCGAGCGCAGGGTCGGTCTCCTATCCGAAAGGCGAGATTGCAGTCGGATAATCGTATGGCTATGATGGAGCGATACTATGGCAAAGGAAAAAGTATTCGCCGTAATCGGTCTCGGTGCCTTCGGCCGTAAAGTGTCGGAAATCCTGATCGAACGCGGCGGGAAGGTGATAGCAATCGACAACGATGCCGATTCTATCGAGCGTATCAAGGATACGGCGACACAGGCGATTCTTCTCGATACTACCGACGAGGAGAGCTTGTCTCAGGTCCCGTTCGATGATGTGGATGTGGCCGTCGTAGCGATAGGCGACAATGTCGCGGCGAGCATTCTCACGACGACGCTTTTGAAAAAGATAGGCGTTCCATTCGTGCTTTCGAGGTCGGTTTCGGATCTCCATGAACAGGTGCTTCGTCAGGTCGGTGCGGACGAAATCGTGAATATCGAAATCGATGAGGGACGGCGAATCGCCATGAAGCTGGTGTCTCCCGAAATTCTCGATCGTATCCCGGTATCGGAATCGATAAGCGTGGCGGAACTGTATACGCCGAAGAGCTTTCTCGGAAAAAGCTTGAGCAAGCTGGATCTGAGAAGACGTTTCAGGGTCAACATCGTTTCGATAACGCGTATTGATATGAATGTAGACGAAATGGGTAATCCTGTAAAAAATGAACGAATCATTTTTCCGTCACCCGACGACAAGCTCGAAGAAACCGATATCATTCTCGTAGTCGGTAAAAACGAAGACATCGATGCCTTGAAGGAGTATTAGCGATGATTCTCCTGCCTCGACGTATCTGGATCGTTCTTGTTATCGTATTTGCCGCGGCGGTGGTGGGAATCGGCGTATTCGCCTATACCTCGATGACCGGTTCGGTAGAGCTCGATCGAACGGAGCTCGAAAACAGAGCGGAGGAAATCCTTTTCGCCTCGCTTGTTGCTGCGGCTATACTCGTTGCCGTTGTTGCTGCAACAGCCGGACGGACGCTGTATGTGTCTCGAGAGCTGGACAAGTTGATCGAGCTCAGCCGGATCGGGGATTTTTCTCCTGAGACGAGCGTCCGAAAGCTCGGTCGGATCGGAGAACAGATAGCTATGCTCTATTTCAGGCTCAATGCGCTCAATGAAAAAAAATCACTTAAAATCAGTGCCATGTCGCATCTCATGGATTTTCTCACCTCCAATATCGGATTACCGCTTTTCGTCACCGATGTTGCCGGGATTATCGTTTACGTAAGCTCGAAATATACCGAGCGGTTCGACGTTGCCCGTTCGGAAGTCCTTCACACGAGCGTTTCCGCGTTACTCGACGAAGGGAGCCACGAAGAAGTTCTTATGACGATGGAACGGCAAAATACAACGATGGAACGAACCGTAAACGGAAAAAAGACGAGTCTCCTGCCGATCAGTAACAGTGCAAAACAGCTTTCGTATATTATATGGGTTTTTGAGAACGCGGATTTCGCGTATGATCTCGGTACAAAGCAGGAAATGCAAAGAGGTCCGACTCGCGCGTCTACGATGCTGAGACGTATGTTTCGATCACGTGCGAGGAACGTGGAGGAAAAAGCCGAATGAATTCCGAAGAAAAAAAACGAGTACTGATAACCGGAGCCGACGGATTTCTCGGTACGAATACGGTGCGTGAATTACTGAGACGCGGATATTTGATCCGTGGTTTCGTAGAAGCCGGTCGACGCACCGGGACGCTGAAAGGGCTCGATATCGAGCGATACGAAGGTGATATTCGCCGGGCCGAGGATGTACGAAACGCGGCGGTCGGTTGTGACTATATCGTTCATACCGCCGCAAGTACGAATGTGTGGCCGTCGAGAAGCCGTTTGCTCGAGGAAATCAATATCGAAGGCACACGGAACGTTGTCCGTGCCGCGATGAGCGAGGGCGTTGAACGGTTCGTTCATATCGGAACCGCCAACTCCTGCGGTGCGGGCACGCTCGACGCTCCGGGAGATGAAACGACGCCGTATTCCGCCGGCCGATACGGACTCGGGTATATCGAGACGAAACTCGAGGCGCAGCGATTGGTTCAGGATTCGGTCGATCGTTCCGGTTTGCCCGCAATCATTCTCGCCCCGACGTATATGATCGGACCGTACGACACCAAACCGGGCTCGGGACGGATCATCCTCGAGCTCATTCACGGACGGATCCCGGCGTATTCGAAAGGTGGGCGTAACTTCGTATACGTCAAGGACGTAGCCGTGGCGATCGGTCAGGCGTTGCAGCGCGGAAAGCCGGGAGATGTGTACATCACGGGAAATGAGAATTTGCCGTATCGGGATTTCTTCGAAATCGTCGCGTCGGTTACGGATGCAAAAACACCTCGCTTCAAAGCGCCGGCGGCGTTTTCGCTGCTTTTCGGAACCGTCGGAAGCGCGATAGGATCTTTGTCCGGCAAAGCGCCGAAGATTTCTCTTCCTATGGCACGGGTTGCGTGTGATTCGCATTTCTATTCGCCGGCAAAGGCAGTCCGTGAGCTAGGGATGCCGCAAACACCGGTTCGCAAAGCGGTGGAAGAGGCGTTCGAATGGTTCAGTGACAACGGGTATATAAAGCGTGACCGGGATCCGCGGAATATCTACCGCCAGTCGACCGTGAGCTGATTCGACGTATACGGCGGGCGATGGTCGCGCCGGTAGTCCTTTTTAGAATAGCTTTGTTATTCGAACACTTCGCTGATTCTGCATCGACGAAAGACGTCGTGTTATCCATCTACGAAACGGACGTCTCGTCGCGGGTATGAGTGCAAGAAAACCTGCCACATCGGTGAGCAGCCCCGGAGTAATCAGGAGAACTGCGGCGACGAGAATGATCAGCCCGTCGACCAACTGCTCCGCAGGGAAACGGTTCTGCTGGAGCTCGTACTGGATACGAAGCCAGGCGATAAATCCCTGTCTTCGGGCGAGTATCGCACCGATCATGCCGGTAGCAACGATTATCAGAACTGCCGGTACGGCGCCGATGAGTATGCCAAGACGTATGAGCAGGTAAAGCTCCACAATCGGCATGAATACAAAGAGCGCCATCAGCTTCAGCGAGGTCATGTAATATTCTCCATGATTAGTATACGAATTTTCCGCACGCCTGACCACATGACCACGCAAGTTTGGTCATGTGGTCAGGCTTCATTGACGGTCGCGTATATACTATAATACAATAACACCATATTACTGGGAGGGACGTACTGTTTTGGCCAAAAACAATACTGCTACATACGACGAGAGCAAGATAAAAACGCTGAGCTCTCTCGAGCATATCCGACTGCGAACCGGGATGTACATTGGACGGCTCGGTGACGGGAGTAATGTCGACGACGGAATCTATATCCTGTTGAAAGAAGTCATAGACAACAGTGTAGATGAATACATAATGGGGTATGGTAAAAAAATCGAGATCAATATCCGGGGTAAACGGGTTCGTGTCAGAGACTACGGCCGCGGCATACCGCTTGGTAAAGTAATCGAATGCGTGTCGGTTATAAATACCGGAGCCAAATACAACGACGAGGTTTTCCAGTTCAGCGTAGGACTCAACGGGGTCGGGACGAAAGCGGTTAACGCGTTGTCGAAGCACTTCCGTGTTGTTTCGATTCGAGGGAAGAAGTATTTCGAAGCGATATTTTCGCGGGGCGAGCTGAAATCAAAAAAGCAGGGGAAGAGCTCGAAAGAGGCGGACGGGACATATATCGAGTTCGAGCCCGATGAAAAGATTTTCGGGGAATATGAGTTTGAAGAAGAATTTATCGAGCAGAGGCTGTGGAACTACGCATATCTGAACAGCGGGCTCGAGATGAAATTCGGAAACCAGAGTTATATTTCGAAAAACGGGCTTCGTGATCTGCTTCACGCGGAAGTCGAGGACAGCGCGCTGTACGATATTGCGTATCATTCGGGTGATCGAATCGAGTACTCGTTTACCCATACAAACAACTACGGCGAAACCTATTTTTCATTTGTAAACGGCCAATATACCTCCGACGGCGGAACGCATCTGAGTGCCTTCAGAGAAGGCGTGCTTAAAGGCGTCAACGAGTACTTCAAAAAAAGCTACTCCGGTGTCGATGTTCGTGAGGGAATCGCCGGGGCGATTTCGATTAAGCTCCAAAACCCGGTGTTTGAGAGCCAGACCAAGAACAAGCTCGGAAATACCGAAATACGCGGATGGATCGTAAATGAAGTACGGTCCGGGGTCGTCGATTTTCTGCACAGAAATACGTCGACGGCAAAAAAAATCGATGAAAAAATCACGAATAACGAAAAGCTCCGGAAAGAGCTCAACGCCGTAAAGAAAGAGGCCCGGGAAGCGGCAAAAAAAGTCGCCTTGAAAGTTCCGAACCTGAAGGACTGTAAATACCATCTCGGTGATAAAGAAAAGGGAGACGAATCTACGATCTTTATTACCGAAGGGCAATCGGCTTCGGGGTCGATGGTGTCCGCGAGGGATGTATATACGCAGGCGATTTTTTCGCTTCGCGGAAAACCGCAAAATACGTACAGCCGAAGCAGAGCAGCGCTGTACAGAAACGAAGAGCTCTTCAACATGATGTCGGCACTGGGAATAGAGAATGACGTGGAAAACCTCAGGTATTCGCGTATCGTAATCGCCACCGACGCCGATCACGATGGTTTTCATATTCGCAATCTGCTTCTGACGTTTTTCCTCAATTATTTCGAAGAGCTCGTTGTTGCAGGAAGAGTGTATATACTCGAGACGCCGTTGTATCGCGTACGGAACAAAAAGGAGACACGCTATTGCTACAGTCCGAAAGAGCGGGATGAAGCGGTTTCAGAGATTTCGAGTCCCGAAGTTACACGCTTCAAAGGGCTCGGCGAAATCAGCCCCTCCGAGTTCGGGCAATTCATCGGGGACGATATCAGACTCGTCAAGGTGAATGTAAAGTCCTTGAAGCGAATTCGCAATACGCTCGATTTTTATATGGGGAAAAACACTTCCGACAGACGGGAATATATCATGGAGAATCTCGTGTAATGGCTTATGTAAATACGATTTTCAATAGTAATTTTCTCGAGTACGCCTCGTACGTTATCAAGGATCGCGCCATACCGCACATCGACGACGGCTTGAAGCCGGTGCAGCGTCGAATCTTGCACTCGTTGATAGAGATGGATGACGGCAAGTTTCACAAAGTCGCCAATGTAGTCGGTTACGCGATGAAGTATCATCCTCACGGCGATGCATCGATTTTTTCGGCTCTCGTCGTTCTTGCAAACAAAGAGTTGTTTATCGACAAGCAGGGAAATTTCGGGAATATCTTTACCGGTGATGAAGCCTCGGCCGCCCGATATATCGAATGTCGCATTCTCCCGTTCGCCAAGCAGGTTCTGCACAATCCGGAGTTTACCGAGTATATCGATTCGTACGATGGGCGAAACAAAGAGCCGGTAACTTTCCCCGCAAAAATACCGGTCCTACTCGTGCAAGGGGCCGAGGGGATTGCGGTCGGTATGTCGACAAAGGTGTTGCCGCACAATCTCATCGATGTTCTCGAAGCGGTGAAATCGGCGTTGAAGGGCGAGGAGCTCGAGCTCTATCCCGACTTCCCTACCGGGGGGCTCGTTGATGTTACCGATTATGAAGAAGGCGGCGGCAAGGTGTTGATTCGGGCAACGCTCGATACGAGAGATCCGAAGCGGATTATCGTACGTGATCTTCCGTACGGTTCAACCACCGAAAGCCTGATCGCTTCGATCGAGTCCGCCGCGAGAAAAGGTAAAGTAAAAATCGCCGAAATAAACGATTACACGACCGAAAATGTCGAGATAGAAATCAAGCTGCCGCGGAATGTGTACGCAAAGGACGTGGTGGATTCTCTTTATGCGTTTACCGATTGCGAGCAATCGACATCGGTCAATCTGCTCGTTATCAGGGACAATCGCCCGGTAATTATGACTGTTACCGAGGTTATCGAGTATCACGCGGACAAACTCCTCGGGATACTCAAAAAGGAGCTCGAGATCGAGCGCGCGCACCTGAGAGATCGGCTCCACGCGAGAACGCTCGAACGTATCTTTGTCGAAGAGAGGATCTACAAGCAGATAGAGGAGCAGGAAACACATGAGGCAGTACATCGATCGGTTGTCGAAGGTTTCGAGCCGTTTCTCGATCAGATCAAACGAGAAATCACCGATGACGATATCGAAAGGCTGTTGAAAATACCGATTCGACGGATTTCGTTGTACGACATCAACAAGGCGAAGCAGGAAGTCGAGGAGATAAAGGGTCGTTTACGACAGATCGGACATCACCTCAAGGAGCTCACGAAATATGCAATCTCATTCGTCGACGGAATAATCGAAGAAAAAAAAGAAGCGTATCCGAGACGCACACGGATCGTCGAGTTCGGCAAAACCGATGTACGCGAAGTTGCGCAGCGGAATCTCGAGCTTCGATACAACGGGAACACCGGCTATCTCGGATATCAGGTGAGCTCGGGGAAGAAGCTCTTGAATGTATCACCGTACGACCGAATACTCGTTGTGAGAAAATCCGGGATCTACCAGATTATCGATGTGCCGGAAAAATTGTTCGTCGACAAAGGAATGCTCGCGTGTATTCAGGCGGATAAGGATACGCTGGCCAAGACCGAGTTTTCGATACTCTACCGGGACAAAAAAACGAAGTACATATATCTGAAACGATGCAAGATCGAGCAATTCATACTCGAGAAAACCTATTCGATCGTCCCGGATGATGCGACGATTCTGAAGCTCACCACGCGGTCCGATGTCGACGCGGTGTTGTCGTACAAACCGAAACCTCGATTGAAGGTGCTCGAAGAATCTTTTCCGGTTGACGACTACCAGGTAAAGAGTGTAAAGGCGCAAGGCGTTCGTTTGACGACAAAGGAGCTCAAATCGTCTAAATTCGCAAAATCGGAAAAAGCAAAGAAGAGCGGTGGGAGCGGGAAGTCGTCGAAGAGCCGGTCTTCACGATCGAATAAAAGCGGTTCGTCGAACGGATCGGGTAAACGGGGATCGTCAAAATCGTAATAACATGTATTTCCCCGGTCATTGTCCGACACACACGTTCCACCGAGCAATCGATATATAAAGGAGACTACGATGTCGACTCAACCTAATGTTCTACTCATCTGTACCGATCACTGGTCGGGCCCGTTGATTCGCGCGTGCGGTCACGAGCGTATACTGACCCCGACACTCGATCATCTGTGCGGAAACGGAGTGTTTTTTGATCGTGCGTATACGACGACACCTACATGCGTTCCCGCGCGACGGGCGATAATGACCGGCACCTCGGCACAAACTCACGGTGACCGTGTTTTCAGCCAGAAAATGCGCATGCCCGAGAGCATCCCGACACTTGCTTCGGTCTTTCGTGAGGCAGGATATCAGGCTCAGGCGGTGGGAAAGATGCATGTGTATCCCCAACGCGACCGAATCGGATTCGAGGAGGTTTTGCTGAACGAGGAGGGGCGAAATCATCTGGGCATGCTTCGTGACGACTATGAGTTTTTTCTTGCCGATCATGGGTATACCGGTCAGGAGCTGACGCACGCTATGGGAAACAATCACTATACCGTTCGTCCCTGGCATCTTCCCGAAGAGTTCCATCAAACCAACTGGACTGCGAAGCAAATGTGTAGAACCATACAGCGAAGGGACCCGAACCGCCCCGGGCTATGGTATTGCTCGTTTGCAGCGCCGCATCCTCCGATTACTCCTCCGGCCGAATATCTTCGTATGTATGAGCAACTGGGCGTAGATATGCCTTTCATCGGCGACTGGGCGCAGGAGTTCGACTCGATGCCGTATGCGCTGAAAGCACGCGCGCTGAGCTGGTTTACGATGACCGACGACGATCAAATTCGTATGGCCCGGATGGGATTTTACGCTCAGTGTACATATATCGATCATCAAATCAGGTTGATCATCGGAACGCTGCGCGAGGAGGGGCTTCTCGATAACACGATCATTATGTTTACCTCCGACCACGGTGACATGCTCGGTAATCACCGGCAATGGGCAAAACCACCGATGTTCGACTGGTCGGCGAGGATTCCGATGCTTCTCGTACCTCCGGCTAAAGGAGATGACGGGCTCGACACCGCCGATAAGTACAAAGTGAAGCGGGGTTCTCATGACGGGCGGATAGCGGCGCTTCGCGATATAATGCCGACGTTGCTCGATATGTGCGATATTCCGATTCCCGAGAGTGTTGAAGGGCTGTCGCTTGTTTCCGATCAGCAACGGGATCGACTCTACTGTGAACACTATGAGGACGAACGATCGCAGCGTATGATCAGAACAAAGAAGCACAAGCTGATTTATTATCCGGTCGGAAATCGATTCCAGTTATTCGATATGGATAATGATCCAAAGGAAATGAAGGATCTTTCGGAAGACCCGCATCACGCGGATACACTCGAAGCGATCGAGAATATGCTCAAGTCGGAGTTGTACGGCGGCGACCTGGAATGGCTCGACGGCGACCGTTTCGTCGGCTTACCCGACAGGTCCGCGGAGATCCCGGTGAGCGTCGACTTGCTTGGTCAGCGCGGTTGGCGAATGTAGCGGTCGGCAACTACCGCGCGATAGCAGAAAGTCCGCGAAAGCCGGCGGATTCCGGCCGGTTTCCGCCGGCTCACACCGGCTCCGGCCGGATATAACCTACCGGTACAGATGCGGACCGAAGTCAGCTTCATAGTACGGAGAAATCGTCCTGCCCGGTTGTGAAATCTCGTTTATCGCGCTTCGATCCTCCTCCGTGATTTCTACGTCGAGGGCACCGAGATTATCCTCTAGTTGGTCCATAGTACGCGGACCGATGATCGGGCTCGTTACTCCCGGTTGATGCATTACCCACGCCAGCGCGAGTTGAGAAATAGAGCACGTCTTGCGTTTTGCAATCGGCTCGAGCACTTCTATAACATCGAATACCTGATCCTTGAATCGTTCGGCCTGACGTCCTTTTGCGTCG
>CAYLZA010000028.1:0-8227 GCA_964387575.1 uncultured Spirochaetales bacterium
GCCTTTGAGACAATCATCGGGTTCTTGAGCACGAGTATCGGCTCGAAGAGCCCGGCGAAAATCTTCGTAAACGAGAGTACGAAGAGCACAATAATCGTCGGAGCTAATCCCGGAATCGTAACGTGGATTGTCTGTTTGAATCTGCCTGCTCCGTCCGCTATCGCCGCCTCGTAGAGCTCGGGATCGATCCCCGAAAGCGCCGCGAGATAGATGATCGCACTGTAGCCGACCCCTTTCCACATCCTCAGAAACGTGAGGAGTGGGGGAAACACATCGGGTAACGAGAGAAAGAATATCGGTTTTCCGCCGAAGACCCGAATAACGTCGTTGATCCAACCATACCTCGGGGAGAGAAGCGTCATGAATATACCGGCGATGACTACCCAGTTGATGAAGTTCGGGAGCACCGTAAGCGTTTGAATCGTCTTCTTGAAGGCTTTGTTACGTAGCTCATTGAGCAAAATCGCAAGGATAATCGGCGCGGGAAACATAAAGATATAGCCGAGTATAATGAACCGCCAGTGATTGACGAACGACTGCCAGAAGTAGTCGAGATTGAACAGGAACCTGAAATGATCAAGCCCGACCCAACCGTTGAATCCCGATATCCGGTAGTCCATAAAGGCTATGAGCCTCCCGGGTAGCGGGACGTATTTGAAAAACAGGGTCAGGAAAAACACCGGTAGGACCATGATATAGAGCGGCACGGTCTTCGAGGTGAATATCTTCTGCCCTTTTTTTCGAGTCGGGCGTCTTTCGTCGAGCCCGGCACTGGTTACTTGTTGTGCGGTGGACATATTACCTACCAACCTACAATGGGATTTTGTTGTTTTTTTACTCTTAATGTAAAAAGCAGATCGGCGCAAGAGGCGCCGATCTGCCGGTTGAATGTCTTAACTACGCGTAGCGAATATTGCTACACCGTCATCTATTCGTAGGTGTACTCGGTAGAGCTGGTCTTCCCGATGGCCGCATTGGCCTCGTCGAGCACCTTCTGACCACCGAGCTTTCCGACCTGTCGTCGGTAATCGGCAACTGCTTCGTCGATCGGGACCTGTCCGGTTACCGCCTTCGCGACGGTTTCCTCGAAGATACGACCGATGTCGGCACCTATATTACGATAGGTCTCGGAGTCCGGTTCCTTCCACTCGTTCGGATGGGTGTAGAAAATCTCTTTTTCGAGACCTTCTTCGAGCATGTCCGATTTCTTCTGGAGCCAGGCGTTGTATGCTTCGTTGTCCGCTTCGGGGCGGCCCTCGAGGATTCGCGGATATTCAACGTGGTTAAACTTGGGATCGAGATCACTCACGATTCCAGGACCCGGATAGTACTGCGTTTTTCCCTCGTCGTTCGTACCTCTCGGAAGCCGTACGAGCTCCTTGTTCGGACCGAACTCCCAGTACTTCTCGTAGACCCCGTAACGACCAGACCAGTAACCGATTTCATCGCCGAAGAAAATGTTGACGAAGTTGTCGACCTGTTCGTCGGGATTGTCGGTTCCGGCTATCAGGACCCACGGAGCACCGCTGCCCTTTCCGCCACCGGTGTTGACGTATTTGTCGGCGAAGTCGGAGGTAAGCCCGAGGATTCCTTCGATATCGGCATCGGGAACGACGTTCTGGATACGAGTCTCGAAACTGCGAACCCAGTTGGCCCAATACCAGGCGCTTCCATATTTGCCGCTCGACATGCGGTCACGCATCTGCGTACCGCCGTTGGCGAAGACCTCCTGATCGAGGTAGCCGTTGTCGTAGGCGCGTTTGAGCCATTCGAGCAGATCGACGATCTGCGGTTTGAGCATTCCATCGTTAAAACGGAAATTGTCATGCGGATCGGGGGTGATCAGATGCTCGACGACGTGGTTGACCGGAACGCCGAAGGACATGAAGAGGTCTCCCATGTTCCAGATACCGGCGGAGGTCATACCGATCGTGTCGTCCTTACCGTTACCGTCGGGGTCTTCCTCGGTAAACGCCTTGATTGCTTCATAGAACTCTTCTACGGTTTCGGGCATATCCATGCCGAGCGTATCGAGCCAGTCCTTCCGAATCGAGCGGAGAAATGCAAGCCCACCGGACCAGCCGGAGGGAAGCGCGAGAAGATCGCCGTTGCGGACGTTGTTTTCCCGCATACCTTCCGGCAGCGACTGCCATACCGCGTTGTCCTCGACATACGGTTTGATGTCCATCGTGGCACCATCGGAGTAATAGTCTTCCATGTAGGCACCACCGAAAATCCAGCCGAGACCATGAATCTCACCCGAAGACATGGCAAGGGCGTACTTGGTCATATACTCTGGGCGGGGGAAGGGATTCACGTCGAGATCGATTCCGAACCGATCGCTCATGTAATCCATCCATTCCTGTTTGTACTCCCGGTTGTCCGTGGGCTCACCAAAATAGTAAGCCTTGGTCAACTCGAGGCGCGGTTTGCCGGCGGCGGCCGCTTCGGACCCACCCTCGGCAAAGACGCTCGTTGCTGCTATCAGCAACATAGCTAGAAGAAATAGCGTAAGCTTCTTCATACGTAACTCCTTTTGAGATGAAATGTGATAAAATTGGAATGTGCAACAACTCCGTTGCATACAATCATGGTACCCGAGTATGTTCACGATGTCAAACATGTTTTTCGCCGTATACCGGAAAACCTTCTTTGACACCACTGTGAACCGTGGTATACCATGAGTACAGTGGCGATCGTACCAAAAAAGCAGGCCTATATTCAAATACGGCAGATGATCTTCTCGGACGAGATCGAGCCCGGAAGCGCTATGGTCGAACGACGGCTCGCGGACAAGCTCGAAATGTCACGTGTCCCGGTACGCGAAGCGCTTCAGCGGCTGGTGCTCGAGGGGATTCTCCAGTACGTCCCGAGTCAGGGGCTTATTACACGGGTCTATAACGAGCAGGAAGTTCTCGATCTCTACCACTATCGGGAACCGCTCGAGGGCGCGGCCGCCAGACTCTTCACGCAGAGGGCCGACGATGCGGAGTTTCATCTCATCGACCGGCTTTACCATGGAATGGAGCAGCAGGCGGCCGACGACAATCGCATTGCATTTCAGAACTATGATTTCGAGTTTCATTCGGCAATCGCCCGTGGAAGCCGAAACAGCAGGCTCGTCGCCGAGCTCGATGATATCTATCAGGAGTGTCTGTACGTCTCGCGGAGTTTCTTTAACCGTCTTACCAAAGACATGAAACAGCAGGAACGAAAAGGAATGAGACAGCAGATTCTCACGGAGCACAAATCGATTCGTGACGCCGTTATGAGCGGGAAAGCGGACCACGCCGAAACCGCCGCTCGTGCGTCTATCCGCGGCGGAATCGAACGCTTCATGAAAAATATAGCGGGCGAGAAACTCAGATCGCTCGGATAATCGTGGTTACCGATATTCCGGTTCAGACCGAAATGTAAATCCCAGCTCCGAAAACTCCGCCTTGACCTGATCGAGCCCGCGTCGTACCCATCGGTAGTCGGCGCTCGTCGTCACATAGCCGAACCCTCGATCGAGAAGCTTCTTCGCGTCTTCGCTGTCGATCGCCGGTGTTCCCGCCGTCTTTCCGTGCTTTCGGCACGCCTCGACGACCGCGTCCATAGCCGCCTGCACTTTCGGATGCCTGAGCTCCCCTGGAGCACCGTATCCGAGCGACAGATCCCCGGGGCCGACGAAGAGAACATCGACTCCATCAACCGCCGCGATATCATCGACTAAATCGACGGCTTCCACATCCTCGATTTGAATCACGATAAACGTACGTTCGTTTGCCTTTTTCAGATACTCTTTCAGCGGAAGCAATCCGAAATCGGCATCGGCATTTACTCCGTCGATTCCGCGACGTCCGATCGGGGGGTATTTGCAGTATTCGACAACGCGTTTTACATACTCGACCGACCTCACCCGTGGAATCATCAAACCGTTTACGCCCGATTCGAGCGGTATGAGCGCGCTCTCATACCCGGAAATGTTTCGTCTGAGGACGGTATCCATTCCCGAGGCTCGTGCGGCGCGAATCATATGATCGAGCACCGAATCATCGTGGTGTATATGCTCGTTACAGATCCACACGCAATCGAAACCGAGCAATCCGGTTAGCTCGACGATCTCGGGACTGCGGAAGTTTACCTTTGCAGCCAGCACCGGTTCACCGGCCGAAAGTTTCTCTCGTACGACTGATGTCAACATCCATCCGACTCCATTGTTTCTGTTTTGTTCGACGTATCAGGAGAGCACGCGCAGACGCGTGCTGCATATCGTATCACACCGATCATCGCTCAGCGCATCCGCTCGAGCGCCGCACCGAGGTCGTTTTTGAGCGTTTCGGGATCTTCCAGACCAACCGAAAGCCGCACGAGTCCCTGTGGAATTCCGAGCTCTTTCGATTTTTCATCATCCATGCCTGTTCCCGGAGCGGTAATAAGACTTTCGTATCCACCCCAACTCGGTCCGATCTCGAACATTTCGAGCGAATAGATCATTCGTCTTATCTCATCGTTATCGGCGTCGGGGATAAAGCTCATTAAACCCGAATAACCGCTCATCTGCCGGCGGCCGAGATCGAATTGCGGATGGGAGGGCAACCCCGGATAGAAAACACGACGTACTTTCGGGTGATCCTCGAGAAAACGCGCCACCGATAGCGCCGATTGCTTATGACGCTCCATTCTGAGAGGAAGTGTTCGAAGGCTTCTCGCGAGAAGCCACGACTGATGCGGATCCATCGATGCGCCGAACATTCCCCGCTCTCGATGCGTGATCCGGTGCATTGATTCGCCTTTACCGATAACTACTCCCGCCACGATGTCACTGTGTCCGCCGAGATACTTGGACGCCGAATGAACCACCATATCGACACCAAGCAAAAGCGGGTGCTGAAAGATCGGTGTCGCCCAGGAGTTGTCGATAACGGTGGCAATACCATGCTCACAAGCAAGCGCCGATACGGCTTCGAGATCCTGAAGCGTAAATACGTTCGAGACGGGAGACTCGAGATAGACAAGATCGGTTTCGTCGCGGATTGCGTCCTCTATCTCGGTGAGACCGGGACCTTCCACAAAAGTTACCGAGACATTGAACCGAGATAGATAGTCGTTGAGAAAGCCCCGGGCGGGAGCGTATATGTTATTCGGCGCTATTACGTGAGAACCGGCTTTTACGTGATGCATTATCGCAGAGGTAATCGCGGCCATCCCCGAGGAAAAACAACGTGCAACAATTCCGTCTTCCTGAGCCTTCCCGGATCCATATTCCAATGCGGCGATCTTTTTTTCGGCTACTTCGGTTGTCGGATTTCCCGATCGGGTATAGGAATAGCCGGTGCTACCGGTTTTTCTGGTAAAAAGCGAAGTCTGATAGATGGGCGGTGAAATCGCCCCTAAGTGATCGGGATAATCATCCCCGAGATGCGCACAAATATCTTCGGGCTTCATCGCTTCGATGTGCTCCTCGTAATCGTTATCGTTCGCTCGACAGGTGTTACGTCGGTAAAATAGACGGTCGCCTCTCCGGAGCTCTGCGGATCACTACCACGCATCGATTCCGCATATCGATGTTCGGCGAATGCCGGTCCTAGCGCAATCGCGTCGTTACCGAGCCGTACATGCACATACCGGCCTGCGCCGCCTTCATCGCCGGCTGCTTCTTCGTCGACCGGGGAACTGCCGTCCGCGGCGGATCCGTCGCCGGCGGTAACCGCGGTTCCCGGACGTCCGACGAGTGAAAACTCGTCTCCCGAAATGACGGCATCCGGCGTAACAATCATTTCCATCTTGAACGGCACACGATCACACCCGTCTACCGAAACCGAGAGCTCGACTCCCGGTTCGTTTCCGCCCGTTTCGCGTATGTCGACCGTGAATTCGAGGGTGAGCTTTTTTACATGACGACGCAAGGCGTGATCCATATCTTCCCACACGGACGTATCGGGAGGCGTATCGAAAGGAAGCTGATAGCCGGCGACCGTTGTGAATCGCAATCGGTAACCTTCGGAAGTCCGCTCGAGTTTCTCCGGCACGAATTGCGCCACCGCGAAAAAGGATGCGCACAATTTCAGTCGGCAACGCAATCGACCGATCTGCACGAACAAAAAGCTCGATGATCCTGCGAGAATCGTTATCGAAAGATCACCCCTTCGTATCCTGGCGATATTCGATCCGCCGAAATAGCGATCGAAGTCTAATCCCGGTTGTTCAGCGTCGAGCTCGAGCGATTGCAGGTCGGAATGAAGCAGATAGGTCGAAAGCGAGCCCGGCGCTTCGAGATCGGATTGCATGATCATCTCCGCCATCCAGACGAAGACCGGATCCCGAAACCTCAGCGACGCCTCCGCGTAGAGGTCGTAATAACGCTTCGGGTAAAACCGTTCTCCGGCTCCTCCCTCTCCTTTGTCCTGACGACGCGAGTTCCACGTAAATATTGAGCCGTCCGGTTCGAGATAGGCAAACATCATCTGCAGATTACGACGCGCCGCTTCGGCCAGGTCGGAATCACCGATCTCGTCGGAAAGCATAAAGAGTGCATTGTCGTTTACGACGTTGTAGATTCCCGACGAACGTTCGGTAAACTCACCGTCCTCATCGATGTCGATCCCCTCGGAGAGATACGCATACGCCTCGTTTTTGCACTCCTCGGCGCCGAGAATACGGCAAGCAACCATCAACGCGGCAGCGATTACCCATCGATGATTGGGGGTGTGAAACCCGCCGCCTATCATACCCGCGGCGGAACGTTCGATTACGCGATAGAGGCTTTTTTTGAGCTCGCCGATTTTTTCCGGTTCTCCGTACCGATCGAGCAGATCCCACGATGCACCGAGGTTGTGCATGATAAAACCGGTATCGGGACTCGAAAAGAAGTTGCTCGGGAGAAGATCGAACGTCCCATCGGGACGCTGTACCCGTTCGAGATAATCGAGAAGAAGTTTTATGCGATCGGCAATATCCCCCGCCCCGTGGAATTTCGAATGACGGCACACAAAGAGCGATACCATCGTTTTGAGCGCACCCGCCGCGTGTCCCGGATGAACAAGCCCTTCCCGGACGTTGTATATTCCACCGATATCCTCGCGGGTAATGAACCAGGCCACGCCGGCGGCGTGCCTGCCTGACGCCGATGCGTTCCCGCCCGGCTTACGACCCGTGAAATCCGATTCGGTGATCTGGTTGGTAAAAATACCGTCTATCCTTCGTTCGGTCGCTTCGAGAATACGTACATAATGTTTGTTAAAGTCGATTTTCATCCAGCAAATTCCTCCAGCTGCGCTGGTCGACACCCATACGTGTGCCTCACTCGGTGGGCTTGGGAGCGTGAGCCGGCAGTATACCTTGAGTATTCCGCTATGCTTCCTCGTCGGGAAGCAGCTCGATATGCAGCTCCTTTAGTTGCTCGGGGTCAACCGGTGAGGGTGAATCATCCATCGGTGATATACCGAGCGTATTTTTCGGGAACGGAATGACTTCCTTGATCGATTCCTGACCGGTCATAATCATCACGAGTCTGTCCAGCCCGGGAGCGATACCGCCATGCGGGGGAGGTCCGTATTCAAACGCCTTGAGGAGGAATCCGAATCTTCGTTCCGCTTCCTCCCGCTCTATACCGAGCAACGAAAACACCCGCTGCTGGAGCTCCTGGTCGTGAATTCGTATCGATCCCGACGCGAGCTCGAGCCCGTTGCACACCAGATCGTAGAGATCGCCCTTTACACTTCCCGGGTCTTCCTCGAGCGTATCAAGGTAGTTTTCCTGCGGCATCGTAAACATATGATGCGCCGGGTCCCACGTGTTTTCTTCCTCGTTCCATTCAAACAACGGAAAATCGACGATCCAGCAAAACCGGAACGGCTCGACCCCGTCGAGCTTCTCGAGTATCTCCGCGCCGAGCTTCGTTCGAACCGCTCCCAACGACGTACAACAGGTTTTCCACGCGTCGGCAACGATGAGAATAAGATCGCCCGATTCGGCGGCGAGCCCGGATGTGATCGCATCGGTCTGATCGGAAAAAAAACGCGAAACTCCCCCGTCGAGCTGCTTTTGACCGTCCGCCTCGCCTACCTTCATCCACGCAAGACCTTTTGCGCCGTATACCTTTGCCGCATTCTCGAGCTCCTCGATCTGTTTACGTGAATAATCGGCACCCCCCTTTGCAACCAGAGCGCGGACCGATCCTCCCGATTCGAGGACACTCTTGAAAACCTGGAAATCCGAGCCCGGAACAAACGCTTCGAAGCTC
>CAYLZA010000028.1:8237-10936 GCA_964387575.1 uncultured Spirochaetales bacterium
GCATGTCGAGACCAAAACGCAGATCCGGTTTGTCGCTTCCGTATCTGTTCATCGCGTCTTCATACGACAGCCTCGGAAAGGGGATTTCGAGCTCGACGTCGAGGGTTTTCGAGAAGACATGCTTCATCATCCCTTCGACGACCTCGAATACTTCCTCCTTTGAAACAAAGCTCATCTCCATATCGATCTGAGTATGCTCGAGCTGACGGTCGCCCCGGGCGTCTTCATCCCGGTAACAGCGGGCGATCTGAAAATAGCGATCGAATTGGGAGATCATCAGAATCTGTTTGAAAATCTGCGGCGACTGTGGAAGCGCATAGAACTTTCCCGGGTGGAGTCGTGAAGGCACGAGAAAATCCCGTGCCCCTTCCGGGGTCGAACGGATGAGCGTGGGTGTTTCGATTTCGAGAAAACTCCGTTCGTTGAGAAACTCCCGAACCGCAAACGTGGCGCGGTGTCTGATATCGATTCGCTCCTGCATCGCGAACGAACGGAGATCGAGATAACGGTATTTGAGCCTGGTCTCTTCCCTGGCTCCGGTTTCCCGATCGATCATGAACGGAAGCGTGTTGCACCGTGAAAGGATTTCGACCTTCTCCGCTTCGATTTCGATCTCGCCGGTGGTCATGTCGGAGTTCACCATCGATTCCGGTCGTTTTCGAACGGTACCTGCAACAGCAATGCAGTACTCGTATTTGAGCTCCTGTCCCTTTCTTCCCGCTTCGGGATGACTTTCGGCGTCGAAAACAATCTGGGTAATTCCGAATCGGTCGCGTAGATCCACGAACCTGATTCCACCGTGATCACGGTGCCGATGCACCCATCCGTTGAGAACCACATGCTTCGACTCATCGGAGCCGGTCAGCTCCCCGCAGGTGGCCGTGCGTTTCATACGATCCATGAGCAGGAATCTATCATCCGATCATAGTCGCATCAAGCCGGACCGGATAATATGCCGACACATCATCTGGTCCGGCGGCACTCGGTGCAGCCGAGGACATGCAGATGGGTTTTACCGGGTCGATTAAACATCCTGCCGATGATATAGCCGTCTTTCGGAACTCTCGCCGCACATACCGGACAGATACGCCCCCTTTGTGCATCAGGTCCATAGCAATGGGGGCATCCGTGCACCTCGGCAAGCGTATCACCGCCTCCTGCGGGATACACAACCGAATGCACCCGCTCCCCCCGCTCGAGATCGGAGCCGCACAGCGGGCAGGTTCGCAGTCGTTCCGGATCGGTTTTTTCACCGCCCCGGTTTCGGGTCTGTTTTGCACCTTTTCGCCGATCGACCGGGAGATCTTCCCCGAGGCCGCTTCTATAGACGACGAGGAGGACGATTATCAACGCTGCCAATCCGATAAGAACGATGATCTCCATCCGTGTGGGCCTCCCCGGGTACGTTTTCTGCTCAATCCCATATAGTAGATGGGGTCGTATCACCGCTTCAAGTCGATGTAGACTGCGATTATGAGCACGTTATACGTGGTTGGAACACCAATAGGCAATCTGAGCGATATTACCTATCGAGCGATTGAAACGTTTTCCCGCGTCGACACGGTCGTCGCGGAAGATACCCGGAGAATTCGTAAGCTTCTTTCGGCATATCAGATCCAGGCAACCACCATGAGTTGTCCTCAGAATCGCGAACGACAGGTAGCGGTCAAGGTGGTCGAGCTACTTGATTCCGGAAAGGACGCAGCGTTTGTCAGTGATGCAGGAACCCCAAACGTAAGTGATCCGGGAAGATCGCTGGCGGAGGCGGTTCGCGAAGCAGGACACGCGGTTGTTCCTATTCCCGGTGTCTCGGCGGTTACTGCGCTGATGAGCGTGTGCGGATCGTCGGTTAACGGCGTCATTTTCGAAGGATTTCTGAGTCCGAAGTCGGGGCGACGAAGGCGTAAACTGCAGGAGCTTTTGGATACGGGACGGCCGGTGATACTGTATGAGTCTCCTTTTCGTATACTCAAGTTATTGGAAGATTTGGCCGAATTAAGTTGCGAGCGCGAAATTTTTTTAGGCAGAGAAATGACGAAAATTCATGAAGAATTCATCCGGGGAACTGCAGAGCACATCATCGGTATTCTCGAAGAACGGATCGCTCAAAAAGGCGAGTTTACATTACTTGTCTCAGAACAGAAAAAGAAGTAAAATCTAGAGGGAGAGTTGACGATATAAAAGGTGAAAGGTGGGGTTCGGAATGACGATTGATAAGCTGGGACCGATTGATTCGATCTCTAAATACAACAAAACAGAGAAAGCCTCCAAACCCGTGAACACAAAGAAGGGCGATTCGATTCAGTTTTCTCAGGAAGCTAAATCGAAGGGGGAAATATACCGAGCAACCGAAGAGGCAAAGCTTGCCCCGGAAATTCGGACGGATCGGGTAGAGGAAGTTCGTAAGAAGCTCGAAGATCCCTCGTATATCGACGAAAAAGTCGTAGAATCGGTTGCAGACAGCGTTCTCGACGTTTTCGGCCTGTAATCCGAACCTTTCACATGAAATACCGGCGGGGCAATGATGTCCCGCTTTTTTTTTCTATCGAATCCGGTATACCATATAGTATATGGTGGAAACACGATTCTACCTGCCGTCGTTTATCACTACCGGTTCCGACATTATCGAACAGGCCATTGCCGGTATCGGTAACCGAACAGGAAAGCGTATTCTCCTCTTTACGGAGACCGAGATCTCC
>CAYLZA010000029.1:0-10897 GCA_964387575.1 uncultured Spirochaetales bacterium
GTACGATCGCTGTCCCGGCGCGTCACATTTGGAATAGCTGCTCAGTTTGACAGCACGTGGAAAAGCTCATATAGTGAGGTAGCATTCATGAAAACGCTCAATGGTATTTCGGCATCTCCCGGAATCGCCATAGGTAAAGTATACCTATATTTAGACGACAGCATACGGGTTCCCAAGTACTCCATAGAAGGTTCCGATGTCGACGGCGAAAAAGAACGATTCTCAAATGCAGTCACCCGAGCTGCGGATGAGCTTGAAAAGCTCAAGGACCAAGGCTCGAACGAGATGGGTGACGAAGAAATCAAGGTTCTCGATTCGCATCTGTTGATGCTCAACGACCCAGAATTCAAGTCCAGGATCGAAAATAACCTCGAAACCGAGCTGAAAAACGTTGAATGGATAATCCTTCAGGTCATCGAAGAGCTTATTGACCGACTGAACCAGTCGGACGATGTCTATCTTCGTGAACGCACACTCGATATACATGATGTCGCACGGAGGGTGCTCAATCATCTGCTGTTCCGTGAACGTATTTCACTGGCAGATCTGGAAGAAGAGGTAATCCTCGTGGCACATAATTTGATGCCCTCGGATGCTCTTGGAATGAACAAGAGCATGGTCCAGGGAATCGTCATGGATGAGGGGGGCAAAACATCGCACACGGCGATTCTTTCCCGCGCATTCGAGATTCCAGCGGTGCTCGGGCTTTCCGATATCAGCTCTCACGTGCACAACGGTGACGATATCATCGTCGACGGAAACAAAGGTATCGTTATCATCCAGCCGGACGGCGATACAAAAAAGCGATACATAACCAGTCATGACGAATGGCAGCAGCGGGAAATCGAGCTGCTGACGCTCAATGAGCTTCCGGCGGAAACTCGGGACGGGAAGCTCATCCAGCTGATGGCGAATATCGAGGTTCCCGAAGAAACCGATTCGGTCGTTTCCCACGGGGCGGATGGAATCGGTCTGTATCGGTCGGAGTTTCTTTTTCTCCGTCCCGGAGGTGTTTCCTCCGAGGATGAGCAGGTGGATTCGTACAGCAAAGTGCTCAAGGCGATGAACGGCAAAACCGTTACGATCCGTACGCTCGACCTCGGCGGAGACAAAGTCAATCCGGCGATGCATCAGATAAACGAACCGAATCCGATACTCGGCTGGCGCGCTATCCGCTATTGTCTTTCCAAACGTGATCTCTTTATCCAGCAGCTCCGAGCGCTGTTACGAGCCTCGGTTCACGGGCGGCTCCAAATTATGTTCCCGATGATTTCCGGTGTCGGCGAGCTCGATGATGCGCTCGAGGTGGTCGAGGAAGCGCAGGATTCACTTCGCAAGGAGGGAACCGCATTTGACGAAGACATCCCGATCGGAATAATGGTCGAAACCCCGTCGGCGGCGCTGAGCTCCGACATTCTTGCTCGCAAAGTGAAGTTTTTTTCGATCGGGACGAACGATTTGATTCAATACACCATCGCCGTAGATCGAGGTAATGAAAAAATCGCCTATCTGTACAATCCGTTTCACCCGAGTGTGCTCAGGTTGCTTCGCATCATCATAGAAAACGCCCATGAGGTTGGTATCCCGGTGGCTATGTGCGGAGAAATGGCGGGAGATCCGCTTGCCGCAGTCATTCTGCTCGGACTCGGATTGGATATTTATAGCATGAGTGCCTTCACGATTCCCGAGGTTAAGCGTATTATTCGCACTGTAACAATGTGGGAAGCCGAGGATCTTGTCGGAACGATCGCAGATATGAAGTCCTCGGAAGAGATCGACTCCTACGTCAAGCAGTGGATGCATGAGCGATTCGAGCTATTTACAAACTAAAGCGACTCTACCCCGTGTCGTGGTTATCGGACGGGCAAACGTCGGAAAATCAACGCTATTCAACAGACTCACCGGTACCAGACGCGCGATAACCGATCCGACCGCAGGCGTTACGCGGGACCCGGTTACATCGACATGCACGATCGGAAGATGGCGAGTGGAGCTGACGGATACCGGTGGGTTTAGAAACGAATCGACCGGTCTCGAGTCGATCGTTAGTGACCGAAGCATCGAAGCGATGCGAGCTGCCGATGTGGTTTTGCTGCTCGTCGATGTAAACGGCGCGACTCCGGAAGACGAAGAGCTGATAGAGCTCGTCCGCCCGTTCGCACAACGGACGGTACTCGTCGCCAATAAGGCCGACGATCAAGCAAAAGACTCTTTGGCGTGGGAGTTCTATGCGTACGGATTCTCGCGGGTCGTACCGGTTTCTGCAGAGCACAAACGCAATTTCGAGGATCTTATCGGCTCTATCGAAGAGCTTTTGCGTGCGTGGCATGAAACCGGGCGTGTTACCGCCGCAAGAGCTGACGGGCGCGACACGCTCGGTAGCAGCGCCTTTGAAGAACGTGCGGGATCGTATAATCCGATCGAGGAAGACACGGGAGAGATAATCAGATTGGCTCTTCTCGGGAAGCCGAACACTGGGAAATCGACACTTCTGAACAAACTGCTCGATAAGGAACGATCGATCGTGTCGGATACGCCCGGAACGACACGGGATGTTATCGAAGGGCGATTTACATTTCGAGATATCGAGTTTCGTGTTCTCGACACGGCGGGGATACGCCGAAAACGCTCGGTTAGTGAATCGCTCGAATACTATTCGGTAAATCGCGCAATAGGGAGCATCCAAAACTCGGATGTGGTGATTCTCGTGGTAGATGCGCTCGACGGAATTACCGAGCAGGATAAGAAAATCTCATCTCAGGTCATAAAGCATCAGAGGGGAATCGTGCTCGCCTTCAATAAGTGGGATAAGTATGCGCATATCTCCAATGCGGAGAATGCCGTCCGCGATAGAACGAGATATCTCTTTCCCGTGCTTTCGTTTGCTCCGTTCGTTCCCGTTTCCGCTCGCGATGGGACCGGCATACGCACGTTACTCAACGCTTCTGTACGTGTCTGGAAACAGATGCACACCGAAATCTCTACCGGACGGTTGAATCGTTCTTTGCAAAAATGGATTCAGCATTACGCACCGCCCCACGGATCAGGCCCGAGATACGCGGTACGATATATGACGCAGATATCGACGAATCCCGTTCGCTTTGTAGCGTTTGTAAACCGGGTTCACGGTTTTCCGGATTCGTGGATTTCATACGCGCAAAATAGGATGCGGGAGGAGTTCGAGCTCGATGTTGTGCCTTTTTCGATTGAATTGAGAGAAAGCTGACATATGCAGCGTAGACGTTTCGCCGTACGGGATGTTTGCATGTTTCTCGGTGTCAAGCCTCATGTGCTTCGGTACTGGGAAAAGGAAGTACCGCTTCTCGCACCTCGGAAGAGCGTCTCCGGCCATCGTGAATACACCATCTCGGATCTGGAAGTGCTGTTTCGGATACATCATCTGCTCTACAAAAAGGGATTTACTCTCGCCGGTGTCAGACGGCAGCTGTGGGAGGAATCGACGAACGAGCTGCAGGATCAAAAAGCGAGATTTACCGCCCTGAGAGTAGAGCTCGTCGATCTGGCCGAACGGTGCTCGGTGCTACGGAGACGGCTCGATCAGTGTAATAGATCACACATAGGCGGTTGAGCTTATATACGGAATTGTCGATATTTAGGGGAGAGATGCGACGAATTATCGCGACCCTTTTTATTGCGGTTTCCTTATTGGCGGCGGTATCGGTATCCTTTGGATTCGGGTTTCCGGATTCGAGTGATTTCGAGGTGTACTTCCCTGCGAACGGGGTGGTACGCGAATCGTATCGGCGCGCACTAACCGGGCCACTCGATATAGCTGGAGACCTGCTCTCCGCTACACGGGTTGATGCGGAAAGCGGTACCTACGTTCGGTTTCGGGTCGAGGAGCAAAATGGTGCTTACTACTTTCTTTTTCTCAATGAGCAGGAAGACGGGTATCACATCACGGCTCCCGGAAGCTACATTATTAAGCGGGACGCAACGGATGGTCGCTTTGTTCAGGCAAAAGTGTTCCTACAAAACAACGAGGGAAGCTTTATAAGGATTTTTCCGAAAAACGATCAATCCACCATAGACGTCTATATGATGAATCGACGATTGCATCATGCCGTATCGATTCCCGTTCCGTTCGAGGAGCTGATATTTTCACCGTTTTCGCGCATCGTACGGCTTACTCAAAACCGTATCGATTGGGATGTCTTTATTAGACGAAAGTCGACCGAAGAAGACCGGCGTACGATCGAGCTGGTGAACACTATCCGAAACGTGCTCCCGCAGCTTTCGGATTCCGACGACGGAGCATTGGACGCGGACGGTACATTTCGATTTATCGAAGATCTGTCCATAAATCATGAAGCCGGGTTCAACTGCTCAGGGTTTGCGAAGTGGATTGTCGACGGACTCTACCATCCGATGACCGGGAGCTATCTTTCAATAGAAGAACTAAAAGTAAAACATCTCGAGCTTCGGGGAAACGATTGGAGCTCACACTATGAGAGCCTTCGTGATCCCTATTTCGGGCTCGACTGGACCCGTAATCTCGCCACTGCGCTCGAGAAGGCAATGTATCGATCTTCCGTTTCACCCGAGGATAGTGATGTCCGATCGGTCCCGTATTTCGAATATGTGGAGGACATCGGCTACCCGATCGACGATATCGAGCTCATCCTTTATCTTCTCTCGCAGCAGAACCCCGGCGCGCTCTATCTCGGTTCGGTAAACCGCGAGTTCGGCAGCGATCCGGTACTCAGACAACACACCCATGTGGTCGTGCTGATGCCGTATTTTCGCCGATCCGGGGAGTTTGCGGTTGCGGTTATGGAGCGAAATCTCGAAACCAGTACCGATTCACTCGTATCACGCTATTCGGGCGACTATATACATCTGGTAGAGCTTAATGTTCCTCCGGACCTCACCCCCCGGCTTCCCGAGCTCTATTGATTTCGTACTTATCGAACGATTTCTCATCAACCATTCCGCGTTGAATATTGATATCTGCTGGTATATCTTATCGATATGATTCAACTCGCATCCAAACGCTCGATAGTGCGCCGGATGGCGGCGCTGTTTCTGGTGTTTGTAACGCTGCCGGTTTTCGGACAAAGCGTTGACCGGAGACTTTTTCAGGACGCCGAGAACCGGTTTCGTGCGAAGGATTATGAAGTCGCGCTGCAAAAATACGACGAGCTTATAGAAAAATATCCATTATCGAGCTACGTCCCGGATGCCCAATTTCGACGCGCCGTGTGCAATTTCCGCCTCGGCCGTCCCGAACAGGCGCGTCGGATTCTCGAGCTCGTAGAGGAGAAGTACGGCTCTACCGGATTTATCGCATTTGTACCGTTCTGGAAGGGCGTTATCGCATACAACAATCAGGAGTACGCGAAAGCTGCCCGTAATCTCGAACGATATCTCGAGACCGGAGAGGAGGGGTTACTCGGGCAGGCGAAGCTCATACTCGCGGTCAGTGAGAACAAGCTCGGTAATCCGGAACGGGCAATACACTTTCTGGAAGATATCGCCGAAAAGGGGTTTCAGGAACAGCCCTATGCGTTGCCGTTTCTTGCGTCACTCTATATCAAGCAGAAATTGTACGATCGGGTCGTGTCGCTCGTCGAGGGAGCAGACACATCGGTATTGAACGAGGAGCAACAGCTGCGGCTCACGCTCTATCACGCGGAGGCGCTCTGGCATCTGAACGGTCGTAATGAAGATGCTGCCGCACTATACGATGAGCTGCTCGATGCGCCGGCGGATATTTCTTCGGTTGCGTTTCAGCGTCTCTTTGCATATTACCAGGCGCTGGGAGACGAAGAGGCGTACCGGCAGGTCGTGCTCAATGCGGAGATCCAGCTAGCGGGAAAACCGGAAATTTTGTCCGAATTTTGGCTGAGAATCGGTATAGAAACGTTTCAGGAGGGCAGATACGATCTTTCCCGATCGTATTTCAGACGTATCTGGAATCTCGGAAGATGGGAGAGGATGGACGGACTCGTTCCGCTCTATCTCGCAGAGTTGCAGATGCGTGCTGGAGAGATCGATCGGGCGATAAACACGCTCGAGTCGTTTCGGGCGGTATCGGCGGATCGGCGCGAGCTCGTTCTATTCAGACTCGGTGGAATCTATCTCGAATCCGAGCAGTGGGCGCTTGCGGATGAGCGTCTTGCTGCGTTTCTTGCAGCGTATGGAGGATCGCGTTACTACGGCGAAGGTGCGTATTTGCGGGCGTATACCCTGTATCAGCAGCAGAAGTACGACGAGGGTCTCGAGCTTATCGGGGATGTGCTCAGAAGTGCCCGGGCCGGTGGATATACGGCACGGCTGCTTCGTCTTCAATCGATTTTGTACAAAAATGCAGGGGATCTGGATTCTGCCGCGGCGACTCTGCGTGAATACATACCGCTTGCTCCCAACGACAATCAGGCAAAGATGGATCTGGTCAAACTGCTGTTCCGGATAAAGGATCATGACGCGGTAATTGCCGAAGTGGCGCGTCTCTCCGGCGAACCGCCTTTCAACGATCCCGGGTCTCCGTTTTTTCTACTCTCTCAGTATATGCTCGGATTGTCGCACATCGTAAACAAGGAGTACCGAAGCGCGACGGTTGCTTTGAATCAGATAACCCCGGAAGCGGTCTCCGGAGCCGGTCTGGAGCTCATCCTCCCGTATGCGCTCTTTTATCGTGGATGGGCCTACTACCGGAATGGAAACTATGGAAGCGGGGAGGAGAATTTCGCACGATTACTCGAGACCGCACCAGCCCATGAACTGCAACCGAGATCCGCCTATCTCGCCGGCTGGTGCGCCTTTATTCAGGGCGATTACGAACAGGCGGAGGGCTATCTCGATAGAATCGCCGGATCCGCGGAAAAGGCGTTGCGAATAAAGGCCGAGTTTATGAAGGCAAAGAGTCTCGCCTCACAGGGGCGTCACGACGAAGCGGCGATTCTTTTCGAAGGAATCTATCTCGACAATCGTACCACTGATTTTGCAGACGATGCGTTGTTCGAGCTCGCCGGCTCGCTTTCGAAACTTGGCAAAATCGACGAAAGCGTGGCCACATACCGTTCCGTATTCGAGGAATTCGCCGCCACGTCCCCTCTGTCGGAAGAGGCGATGTACAAACGCGGAGAGATCCTCTACGAAGAGGGAAGATACGAGGAGGCGCGGGAGGCGTTTTACGAGTACCGTACCGAATTCACTCGCAGAAATCCCGAAGGGAAGCTCTTTGATGCCGCTCTCTACTGGGGAGGTATGGCTTCGTTTAATCTCGATGAGCCGTTCGGGGCGGTCCTGTTATGGGAAAAGCTCATAAAAGAGTATCCGAACAGCACATTCCGGGCGGATGCATTGAGAAGAACCGCCGAAGTGTATGAGGAATCGGGTGATTTTCGCAAAGCGCTCAACTATTACCGCGAGCTGATTTCGCTGTATCCGGAGGAAGCGCGAGCGATTCAGGCCGAACGAAAAGCCGAGACGTTGCGGTTCAGGATACTCGGTCAGGGCGAGGAGGAAGCCGAGCTTTCGGTCGTTATCGGAAAGGAAGGAACCAATACCGCCGAAGGTCGCGAGGCAATTCTCGAGCTTGCTCGCATATACATCTTCAAAAGTGGCGCAAAGCAGAATCTGGCGCCACCGTTGCTCAATCAGCTTATCGATATGAAAGAAGAGGATTCCGAAAACGCCGCATGGGCGCAATATTATTTCGGCGAGTATTACTATAGAAAGAACGATCTGAAACGGGCGGCAAACGAGTTTTTGCAGGCGATTTCGATCAATCCGGAAGATCGTGATCTGGCGGCGCAATCGCTCTATAAAGCGGCCGAAATGGTAAAGCTTGCCGGAAATATGGAAGAGGCACGATCGCTGGTGAAACGAATCGAATCGAGATTCCCCTCGTCTCAATGGGTTGAAGAAGGACGTAAACTGGTGGAGGAAGAACGATGAAAAAACTACTCCCCTGGATCTGTTTATGCTTTATTGCCCCGATTCCCTACGCGCAGGAACCGGCGGAGCCCGAAGAACCGGCTATCGTACTCCCACCGATGTTCCTCGAAGTGGAGGATCTTCAGGTCGAAGAAGTAGAGGCGGCATTACCCGAAGATGAAGAACAGCTTCGTCCCGAGGTCTCGATTCCGCTTCCCGAAGCCGAGGCGCTTTATCTGCCCGAAGAAGCATTTGATATACCTTACCCCGACCAGATTTCGGCTCCCGAGTCCTCGGGAGAAACCTCGTCGGTTACCTATATCGAACGTATAGAGCGGGAGACGCCGAGCACGATTTTCAGCGACGGGCGCATCGGCGTCGGGGCTCCTTATCATGTGCTCGGGGATCTTACGCTCTACAAGCTCGGCGATGATCCGAGATTCAGAATACGTTTTCTCCACGACAAGATAGACGGATACGGATTTCGACCGATAGGTTCCGGTTTTTACCACGGTGTCGATGAGCTCGAAGGCACGTTTTCATATGATACCGATTCGGTCAAATTTCAGGCCGAAGGGAGTATCGGCGAGTTTTCCCGGGGATTGCAGGATGTCATCACCGATCCCGCATCGAACTATGAGTCGGTGGCCCGGCAGGAGATCGGCGGAAGCGTAGATGCGTCGTATCTCCCTTCCGATGAAACGACCTTGAGTGGAGGATTCGAAACGCGTTTCGTAAACCAGATACTCTCTTCCACCGATCCGGCAATATCTTCGGAGCTGAGTCTACGGCCGGGTATCGGTGTTTCACGCGTACTCGGTGATTTCGAGATCGGTGGCAAGCTCGACTTCCTCTTCCTGAGCTACAACGCAGAAAGCGCGGATGTATCGGACAAGACCATTATGGAGGCTTCGGTTGTCGGAAGCTATTTCTTTCCGATCGATCTCGATCTTTTCTTTGAAGCCGGTGTGGTTGTACCTTTTACCAATCAACCGATATTACCTGACGTGTCCGTTACGTTTAACGGAGGAGTCGGAACGAAGTTGCGATTTCAATCAACCGCGGGATACGTTTCGACGCAGCCGGTATACGCGGATATGTGGGATGACAAACCGCTGTTATCTATGACCGATGATTTTGCACCTCAATCGACGTTGATCTGGTCTGCGGACGCGCAGATCCGGCCGATACCCGAGCTCTATGTAACTGCGGGGATCGGCGTTGAATGGACGCAGAACACAATCGATCCCGACGCGGATGCGGATACAACAACCGGATTGTTCGATTTTACGACGAAGTCGATAACAACGCTTAATACGAATCTAACCGCGGAATGGGATATATCAAGCGTATTTTCGCTCTCCGGAACCTGGCGGGGTGCATTCATCGATCGCAGCAGGTTCGTACCCGTACAGGAGATTGGTATCGATTTCGATGCGGAAAGCCCGACTGAGAAGTTCGGCGGGTATTTCGGCACACGTCTCGGACTGTGGCCCGAGGCGAGACTCCCGGAGATCGATTTGGGGGGCTTCTATCGAGTCAGCGATAGTGTTATGTTCGAGCTGGATGCCGTTGACGTTCTCTCTCCGGTGCTCGAATCGGGGCGTCAGGGCTGGGGTGAATACGTAAAAACGGGTTTTAATATCTTGTTGACGACAAAAATCTCGCTTTAGGAGGCAAAGATGATAGAGCTGCTTCAAAAGGGCGGTTTCATCATGGCGGTGATTCTGCTACTTTCCCTGATCGGTACGGTCATCATTATAGATCGCCTGTTGTTTTTCAGGAAAATTCGTGTCGACGAAGACACGATGATCAATAGACTCAAGGCTACTCTCGAGAAGGGCCATTTCGATGAAGCGGTGAGTATTTGCGATAGCAATCCCGCACCGATCACCAATTTGATGAGAGTCGGGATCGAGCATCGTAATTACAGCGAGAGTGAAATCAAGGAATCGATCATGAATGCGGCGAACCTCGAAATACCACGGCTCGAACGATTTCTGCCGGCTCTCGGTACCGTCGCTCATATATCACCGCTGCTTGGATTGCTCGGAACGGTAACCGGAAACATCGAAGCCTTCGGGGTGCTCGGTCAGTTTGCGGCCGGGGGCGATCCGCGGGCACTGGCAAACGGGATCGCGGAAGCGCTGCTTACGACCGCCGCCGGTATCATCGTTTCGATTCCTGCGATTATCTTTTACAACCATCTGGTAAGTAAGGTGAACCATATCATCATCCGTCTCGAAAACCGCGTCGGAGAGCTTGTGTTGCTGTTGAAGGGCGGAGGTAGATAGCATGCAATTCAAACGACGATTGAAACCCGAGGCACGGGTGGAGCTGGTGCCGATGATCGATGTGGTATTTCAACTCGTCATATTTTTCATGGTAACGAGCACCTTTATGGTGACACCGGGAATCGATCTGATTCTCCCTTCATCAACAACTACAGAACCGGTCGTCATGACGAATATGGTCATTTCCGTTGCCTCTCAGGATGAAATTTATCTCAACCGTGATAAATATTCACTTGCGGGGCTTGGTGAGGCGCTCGCAGCCATAGACGAGGAGACGAAACAGGAAATCGATTCTGTGGTAATCAAGACGGATGAAGCGGTAACCATGGCGCTCGCCGTCCGTGTTTTGGATCGTTTGAGGCTCCATGGATTTAATAACGTCAGTCTTCAATTACGGGAGGATACGACGGGCCTGCAGTGATGACACACACCGAGAAAGAACGGCTCACGTTTAGTGCCGTACTTGCTCTTGTTCTCTATGCGGTACTTTTTTTTATCACCGCGTGGATGGATCTCCTCAATCCCGCCCCGCCGAAACAATACGAAGGTCCGGTAATCCTCGAACTGGCGTTCACGTCGGCCGAAGAACCGCGGGAAGTATTGAGCAACGAAATCAACCGGCCCTCTCCCGCCGATTCGTCACAGCCGTCGCCGGACGATACGCCGGCGTCACCGACGCCGAGAGAACAGGAACAGGAACC
>CAYLZA010000030.1:0-7307 GCA_964387575.1 uncultured Spirochaetales bacterium
TCTCATGCAATGCAGATCCAAACCGTGGCGAGGGTGCAAAATGAGAACTGCTGTCCGGCGCTGTATCGAGTCCGGTATGCTTCCATACACGAAGGGCATGTGAGTTTTCGGAAGCGTTCCTTCTATACGGGGTGAAGCGTAACGCTCCATATCCTCGAGCGTCGGGATATCAGGCAAATAATCGATAAATCTCGGATACAAGTCGAGCAGTTTGCCGTTTGCTACCTCCTCCGGATTCCGGACAGCATAGAGAGGAACCTGGTACTGTGCCTTGGGATCCACTCCATCGACTCCGGTAAAGCGAACCAGATATGAGACAACGAATCCGTCGTGGAGATCGAGAATGAAGTCTTCGACCGTCCCGATCGTCTCCTCGGAGCCGCTACGAACGTCACGTGCGACCAGTGACGAGAGCTTCATGAGACTTTGATACTTGATTGCTTCCTGCGAAGTTTCGGTTGCTTCCGGTTCAGTGTCCTCCGGTGCCCCGGCACCGAAGGCTATCGAGGCTACCAGAAGGGTAACAATTAAGGCAATTCCGTGATGTTTCGATAGGTGCATTGTTCTTTCCTCCTATCGAAATACAGGCAGGATTCATGCCATTGTGGAATAATCGTGAATCAGGCCCGACGGCAAGCGTCGGAGTCAGTGATCAGTACGCTTTCGCTTGTGCGGCTGCAGTCTCTTCGGCCTTCCGTTCGAGACGAAGCGCGTTCTCCGCGAACACTTTGTTCAAAAGGCCCGTCGACAAGCCGAACGACTGGAGCAATAACCGCAATCTGTCGTCAAAATAGTCCCGTCCGAAGAGTATCCTGTTCTGGAATTCTTCGATGAACCGTACAGCGAAGTCGTGGTCACGATTTAACGCGCCGAATCCGGAGCCCGCGGAGAGATCGCAGTAGAGATTATCGTATCGACGAAACATCTCGATTGTTTTTCCTTCCGGGGCGATTTTGCCGTCCGGGTACATCTTTCCGGTCGGTGAATAATCCCCCGATATATGTGCCCAGAAACCGGGAGCGTGGCCGATGAAAACGGTATCCGGACACGCAGCTACCGCGCGTTCAAAGGCTTCGATCCCTCCGCCGTACCAGTAGCTCGGGCGAGGATAGGTAACACCGGTATCGAACTCGTAATCGATGTGGACCGTAACCGGAAGGCTCATGTCACCGCACGCCCGAAACAACCGGAGCGCATCGGGATTGTCGTACATCATCCTGAGCTTGATTTCGCCGCATGTTCGTACGCCGTAGATGGAGACGGCCGCCCTCAACCGATCGACCGCATCCGGGCGTCTCGGGTCGGGAGCATACCCCATGACGAAACGATCGGGATAGCGTTCTTTGTATTCGAGTACCCGGGAGAACGGAATCGGACCGTTCGGGTCGTCGCCGAATCCGAGACGGCTGTTATATGCGGGATCGTGCTCATCCCGCGGGCACTCCCACGTCAACAGCCAGCATTTCTCGATTCCATAGGTATCCATATTATCGACAAACCGGTGTATGTCGTGGTCGTGCCAGTCCGGGTGATTATGCGCATCTATGATCATGAAAATCGCCTACGAGAATTTCTGCGGAAATTTCGCTTCGTCCGCGGCGGCCTGAACGGTAAGGGAAACGCGTGACGATACAATGACTTGATCCGAGGTCAGATCGCAGGAACCCGTATTTCCCGAAACCTCATTGAGAAAATCCTCGAAAACACCGTTTTTACGACCATCTCCAGCTTTGACGATTTCCACATCATCGGCGCCGTCTTTCCAGATACGGAGCTCATCGATCTTCATCCCGGTTTCGATAATGCCACCGGTTCCATGAACCGTGTAGCGCCAGTACAACGGGACCGTGTACCCCTGACTGTCCGGCGACAGATAGGAGACATCCCCGAGTACTCCGCAATCGTCTTCCATTTCGAGCATCATCTGACCGCACACCTGAAAGTGCGGGTGCTCGGGAAGTCGTGAGTTCCAGGTTCGGGCCGCTACGACTTTTCGCCAACTCGACCCCGTCAGCCACGGCAGGATGTCAAACGCGTGGATACCGATATCGTTTATCGTGCCTCCGTGTTTCCCTTTCTCGAAATACCATCCCGGGCGTGTTCCATAGAGGAGCGGATGTTGTCCGCCGAAGGAAACGGTCTGAATCTTGCCGATAGCACCGTCGCGAACCAGCGACTTGAGCGTAATAAACTGCGCCGAGTCCCTGTTGTTGAGCATGCACCCGACAACCAGGTTTTTGCTTTTGCGAAGCTCGTCTATCCGATTGAGCTCGTTCAGCGATGTACAAACCGGTTTATCGAGAATGACATGTTTTCCGGCTTCGAGGGCGGCAATCGCCAAACTCCCTCGCCGACCGTAGTAGTCTCCTACGGCTACAACGTCGAATTGGTCGGCCCGTTTCATAAGCTCTTCGATTGAGGAATCGGTAATATCGATTCCACGTTCCCGCGCCGCATCGGCTGACGTCGAATCGTCCTCCGCGGCACCGGTGATTTCGATGTCCGGTGACTCTTTTGCAAAATTGTAAAGATCGTCGATGTGTATGTGCCGGAAACCGGCGAATGCAAATCTGTGTTTCATAATGACGACACAGTACACGGTTATGTGCATCCGGTTCAAGAAGGGGCGATTTCAACGATAGGTAAATCGGGAGAGGCGAGGCGCGGAGCCCCGGTTATTGGCCGGTGAGATGACTCTCTACCGCTTCGACAAAGCCGTGGCGATCCTTCGGGGTGACGAGCAGGTCGGGCTGATCGTTTCTTTCGATGAGCACATAACTGGTCGAAGCGTGTGATTCGGGGCTCAACGTTTTGAGCCAGATTGCAGGGCTGCTCGTCCCGTGGACCACCGGAACGGTACTGAACCGTGTGAATTCGCGAAGTGCTCGTCCGGTAACCCGCCATTTTTCGGTGTCCCGGTTTCGCTCTGCATCGAGAAATCGTTGTTGAAGACCGCTGAGGAGACCCTTGGCTTCACCGTCCTCAACAACTCGAATTCCGGCGAGGTCGTCATATGGAATTGTTGTCGTAAAGATTCGATTTCGGAGTATCAACTCGTTTTCGTCGAGTTCGTAATACGCAGGGAACGGAACGGCGGTAGCTGCGATGATCACGATAAAGGAAGAGGTCACGACAATCATAAAGAGCCCCATGGTCGATTCGCCGCTCGAGTAGACCAAAATACCGATAAGAAGAAATACCGAGAGACCTGCGATAAATATAAGCGCCGGGACGAGATGTGTTTCACAGCTGAAGCGTCTGCTCATACTTCTCCGGATCTGTTTGCGGTTCGCCGATATTTACGCGTCCGCAATTCCTCTACTTCCATTTCCGAAATACGTCGGCTATCGTCCGTCGAACTTCGGGCGTTTCGGCGGGCGCCTGAAGCGTACAGAATACGAGCGAACCTTTGCCATACTCGAGGGCGATCTCCAATTCCCTCGCAATCCGGGCCGCGGAACGGGTTTGATAGGGATCGGCGTAGAGACCGATAAACGGGACGAATCGATTTCGGTCGGGATTCTCCAACTGTTTGTGCAATTGTGCTTCCAGCTCGACTCGTTCGAGCCTCCAGTGGGGACGGTAAAACCACGATATGGTCTGAGAGCAATAGTCGAGATAGAGATCGGCACCGTAGTACGGATCCGGATTGAACGGCGGCCAAACATGGTTCATCGAAAACGCGTCCGGATAGTTGTCGGTAAGATAGGCTCGAATATGCCTGGAGCAATCGATCAAACCCTTTCGCGAATAGTGGGCTATTCGTTCAGCATCGTCACCGCCGTGTTCGGCAACGCAACGATCGCAAAAACATGCGTAGTGATTACGAAAACCGAATCCGTCGAGTGCTATACCATCTGCGTTTTCGAGCGCCGAGTCGATCGAGCGCTCTATATATCGTGTCGATTCCGGATGATCATAGCAGAGCAGCGAGCCGCGCTGATATTCGGGAAACCAATGATGAGATATCCTCATGTGTTGCTCGCGTTTGGTGTTGGCAAGCGCAGAGGCGGCGCCCTCTTCATGGGTGCGCATCTTTTGTATCGCATCCGGGTTGTCTTCGACGAAATGTTCGTCGGCACCGGCGGTAACGACGGCAGCTACCCGAATTCCATGATCGTGGGCCTCGGCAATCAGCGTTTTCGATGGTCTGTTTACTACGAGCGTATTGAAACCGGTCTGATCGACGAGCGCAATCAGATCCCTGCAATCGTGAGCGGTTGCGTGAGGCAGGTGCCAATCCCAGGCTGCGCGAAGCGTGTCTGAGAACATATCACCACCTCATCGATCTTCTTCGTCATCGGAAATACCGTACTGCCTCTCGTATCGCTCACGATACTCGTCGAACGATTCCCGTTTTCGGGCAAACGGACTGGTAATAAGCAGAATTCCCGCAGCGATGAGTGCGAGGATTATGCCGGTGGTAATAAAAACGAAGAGAAAGAAAATACCGAATCCGGCGAGAATCAAGCTCAGAATCGTCGGTCGTCGTACACGTGCCACGCCCGGGATTATAGCACAACACCGAAATCGAAGACACTGCCGTGACCGGCGACGGTGCTCGGCCGCCGCGTCCGGCACGGTCGAATACCGAGCGGGATTCGGCGACGCCATTGCCGTTGTCGCCGATCGATCAGGATTCGGCGCCGTCACCTTCCGGGCCGGATTCGAATGTTTCGATGATCTCCTCTGCTACGTAGCTCGAAAGCACGAACGGATACGCGCTCTGCGAGCTGGTGGCCGGGTATCCGTTGTCGCCTTCCTCGAAGATCCGAAGCTCATGCTCATCGTCGCCGGTAAGCGTTACGGCTAAGCGCTCGGCGCCGAGCGCTGCCTCTTTTTCGAGATATTCCCGGCACGTAAGACTGGACAACCGGTCAAGACCGTCATTGATCGCCTCGGAAGGCCACTCCTCTCCGTTTTGATCAAGCCAGACGGTCTGCACCTCCTCTTCGAGTTGTTCCTCCTTCCGTGAAAGCGTAACGATTTTTCCGTCCATGCCCGCTGAGATCCGTGTAATCGAAGATGCCTCCATGGAAAGAACCGTTTTGTCACGGAGATCGTCGACATCCTTATCGAACGTTCTCTCGATGTTCCCGCTTGCCTGATATACGCGTGAATCGTCGGGAAGCAATACGTATGTGTGATTGTAGGTCGGTGCCCGTTTGCCGACGTAAAAACGAAGCACTTCCTCTCCGTCTGCAACTGCCGTTATGGTTGTACGCGATTGCTCATCAAGCGAGTACCGGCTGTAGTATTCGGCCGTCGATACGAGCTCGGTGATCTCGAGCTCGGCAATCGCGTTGACGAGTTGTTGAACGGATGAGGAGCCGGCTCGGTACTGCTGCGGTTGAATCAACCACCCATCTTCGTATCGCTCGAGCTCGATCGTTTCCGATTCAGGCGGATCGATACGGATAACATCGATGTCTTCGGCTGCCGGAGTGGAAACATCAGGCAGGGCGTAGCGAATTCTGTCGTTTCTTCTGTTAACGATATAAAGCGTGAGTCCTGCAATCGCGAGGATGAGAACACCATACGTGATGATCCGAATCCTCGATCGGCGCTTTTTTCTCTCCTGTCGATTATTCATTGCTCTCCTCGTTGCTTTCGTGGGTGGTGTCTTTGCCCGTGTTCGCGTCGAGATGGATACCCGTACCGACGTCTGCGGTGGATCTCTGCGCAAAATAACCCTGAATCCGTTTCTTTCTCGACGCCCGGCCGAGCCATACGCCGACTCCGACGAGTACGACGATGATTGCGAGACCGGCGATGTTAAAGGTTTTTATGAAGGAGCGCTGCGCCGGTGTCGTCTCTTCGAGCGGAGCGTATCGGGTGGTTTTTGTCCGCATCTGCGCATAGTCGGTTCGTCCGTTGACGTAGTCGAACAGATTCAGCACGAACGTGGCGTTTCCGGCCTGTCCTTCGCGGTCGATCACATTGCTTCCGAGCAAGCCCGACCCTCCGACAACGATCAAACGACCCTCTCCGCGGTCGAGTCGTGTCGATTCGAGCTCTATCGCCTCTTCATCGATGTCTGCGGTTTCATCGCCTTTGGCATCACCGGTATCATCGGCGCTTTCCTCATCGCCCGATGCGGACTTGGGAGAGGAGGGAATCTCCCTTTCGGCAAAGTAACTCTCGAGCGTACCTTCGAGTAGATACCCCATCGTGATCGAAGACTGCTGATCGTCCTCGGGAGGTTGAATCATATACGGATTCGAAAGATTGATATTCTCCGACATCTCCCATCCATCATCCGAGGAGCTGAACAACGGTCGGGCCGTTACCTCTTCCGGCATATCCTCCTGTGGAACGACCGGCGACATATTGAGCACGACCATTCGCGGCATGTTTCGCAGGAACTCGAGCTCCGTATTGAATGAGCTCTGTTCGATGATCGGCGCATAGTAAACCGGTATTTCCACCACGCCTCCGGAGCGGCCCTGTTGCCGCTGAACAAAGCTTTCTTCATCGAGGACGTACGATTTTTCGAGCGTCAGACCGTAATGGGCAATCAAATCCTCGAGTCCGGTATTTCGAGGAATGTATGCCGGCTGCTGACCGGAGAATTGATTGGACTGCTGCGGCATTATGACGTCGTGTGAATCGAGGAAGAGAACCAGATCGTTTCCACGCATCAGGAACTGATCGAGCTGATAGAGCGCATAGTCCGAAAGTTTTTCGGAAGGGCTCACGATTGCGAGACTCGAAAGCCCTTCGGGAATCCGCTCTTCCTCGAGATTTATCTCGCGAAGCTGAAACTCGTTCGAGACGACGGCATTGAAATTACTCAAATCGGTCTGCATCGCCGGAACTTGCTGCTGTTGCCGGCTTCCCTGCAGCGAAGGGACACCAAAGCCGGTCATGAAACCGATCTCCTCACTGACGCCGATAAGCGCATCCGCCGTGTCTTCTATCGTTTGTTTGAGGCTGTCCGCACCCGCTATCTGCAGACCGCCGAATATGCTTCGGGAAATCAGCTCCGCGACATAGTGCTCCTCACCGTGCTCGACTATCAGGACCGCGTACGCCTCCTCGCTCGTTTCTCCCTGTTCGGTCTCTTTCCTGAGGCTGCGCGGTTGAACACCATATTCGGTTTCGAGACGTTGCGCCTCTTCAACCGTCGGCCTCCGGTAATCGAAATCGAGCCGTCCGTAGAACTCGGTGTTGAGATCCTCGACTGCTGCTTCGAGCTCAGCCGGAAGCGATTCGAGGGCGCTGCTCAACGAGAAGAGATTCTCCGTGATATACAACGTCGTCTTGATGTTCTTCTTCATCGAGAGAAGCTTACTGATTTTGGTACT
>CAYLZA010000030.1:7317-10876 GCA_964387575.1 uncultured Spirochaetales bacterium
TTGATGAGATTGGTTATCCGATATTCGAGATTTGATGTTTCGGTCATCGCGGGGATGGTTTCGAGTGTGTCCCCGTGAATGAAGGCGACACCGATATACGCGGTCTGAAGCTTTACCTCATCCTGCTGAACATTCTGAATCTGTATAGGATTGATGCGATAGCGTCTCGCCTCCTCGGCTTCGGGTGACGTACCGCCCTGCGTCCCGGCTCCGCTTTCACTCGCAGGAACGGTTGTGATGCTGTAGTTGAAATAGTCGTTTGCGGCTATGGCGTACTCCTCGAGCAGATCACGAAGAAGACGTCGGGTATTGTTATACGGAGCCGGCAGATTCGGCGAGAAAAACGCCTTGATCGTCAGTGGCTCCTCGAGTGTAGCAACGGTTTCCTTGCTCGCTTTGGAAAGCGAATAGATCCTGTTCTCCGTTAAATCACCTCGGACAAACAACGTCGTCGAGGCTACGTTGACGAGTACGATAACGACGATAACCAGTATGAATGGAACGAGTTTTTTTGGTACACGATTCATTATTGTCGCTCCTCGGTTGTCAGATAGGTTGCGTAGATACCGAGCACGATAACGCTCAGGAAGTAGATGATGTCTCTACTATCGATGATTCCCTGCGAGATGTTCTCGAAATGATACGCTGCGCTCAAAAACTGAACGACGCCCGTAAGAAAAGAGGGAAGAAGAAAAATTACCTTGTCGACGATGTAGAGAAAAAAGCAGATCGCCGTTGCTGCGATGAACGCCACTATCTGGTTTCGTGTCAAGGACGATGTGAAAATCCCGACCGCCGTATATGCGCCGGCCAACAGAATTGCCCCGAGATATCCGCCGAGTACCGGTCCGATATCGAGATTGCCGAGCCCCGATATGAACAGCGGATAGGAGATGGTCGGTACGAGCATGACCAGCACGAAGAGCAGCGAGGCGATGTATTTTCCGAGCAGTATATCGAGCCCGGTCACCGGCAGCGTGTAGAGTATTTCAATGGAACCGGTGTTGAACTCTTCCGAAAATGACCTCATCGTTATAGCCGGTACGAAAAACACCAGCGTTATCGGAAGAAGCGAGAAGAAATCCCTCAGATCGGCTCTTCCGATGAGAAAAAATGTGGAGAAAAAGAACCAACCGGTTACGATCAAAAAGATGACGATAACGATATACGCGACCGGTGACATAAAGTAGCTCTTCATCTCTTTTCGTATGATTTGGAGCGTCGTTGCAATGTTCATGATTGTACGTCCTCCGTTTGAAGGGTCAGCTGCCTGAACGTATCCTCGAGTGACTGTCGTTCACGGCTGAGCTCGAGTAAGATCCAGTTGCGCTGTTTTACCGCCCGGTAGATGTCCGCCCTTCGATCTCCGTCGCACGCGGCGACAACCGAGACGCTGTTCTGCGACTCGGCTTTCGAGGTTTCATCCTCGACGCTGTTAACACCTTCCACCGCTGATATCACATCGGCGATCTCTCCGAACCCCGCCCCGGCGAACGTCATCCGGATGAGCTGGGATTGGAGCGCGGTCTTCCCGAGCGTGCTCGGGGTTCCGTCTGCGACGATGCTCCCCTTGTTGATGATGACGATTCTGTCACATGTCGCCTCGGCTTCGCTCAGTATGTGCGTGGAGAAGATGACCGTCTTTTCGCGTCCCATTTCACGGATAATCGATCGAATCTGGACGATCTGATTCGGATCGAGACCCGCAGTCGGTTCGTCGAGAACGAGAATCTCCGGATCGCTCATCATTGCATGGGCAAGACCGACTCGTTGCTTGTATCCGCGGGAAAGCTCCTTTACCGGCTTGTGCATCACATCGTCGAGACCGCACAAATCGGAGAGCTCTTCTATCCGATCGAGCTGATTTCCGCCCGGGATCCTGCGAATAGATGCTACGTACTGCAGATACTCGTAGGTAAGCATGTCCGGATAGATCGGCGCCGATTCAGGTAGATAGCCGATGTTCTTCTTGATTTCGATCCCGTCTTCGAGAACGTCGAAATCCTTTACCATGATCGTGCCGTCGGTCGGTTTGAGATAGCCGGTGAGAATACGCATGATCGTGGTCTTTCCCGCACCGTTCGGTCCGAGAAGCCCGAGGATTTCTCCCCGACGGATCTCCACCGTTACATCATCTACGGCCCGAACATCCCCATAGTATTTGGTTAAGTTTTTAATGTTGATCATAGCCGCTCCTTTAAAGGCAGCGTAACGAGATTTGTATTACTTTTGATTCGCACCTAATATATCCAACACCGATTTTCGGATCAACACCGGGTTTGTAAAAACCCGGTCCGGAAGATCGATTTCATTCGCGACAGCAACAAATAATGCTTGACAAGCATTCTGTTTGAGCAAGAGTCTCGCTGAGTACATCGTGCGTCTATCGAGCTCCCTCGAGGATTTCAGCGCTCAAGACTCCCGCGCTTCGCACACCGAGAGCACTTCGATCTCATCCGGTGATTCGCGCAACCATCGGGCGAGCTCGGTGCCGGATCGAGGGAGCTCGGGAAGTGAAATACCACCACGAGCAATATCCTCCTCCCGATGGGCGTCGGAGCCCCCGATGGAGAGGAGACCGTGCTCCCGGGCAAACGCGAGAGCTCGATGATTCTCCGAGTCGTGACGGGGATTGCAGTTGCATACTTCGATTCCGTCGACCAGGTTCGTACCCAGCGGGCCTCCATTGCGGAACGGGTGCGCTTGAAACACCACTCCGCCATGACGGTTCGCGAGTCCCTTGAAAGTCTCCGGGGCGAGGTGGTATGGGTCGGGAATCTCGAGCAGCGTCGTTTCATCGATTCCATATACCAGAAAATCGTTCCCCGGAAACTCGGTAAAGGTGAGCTCGAACCCCGGATAGACGGCAAGTCCGGTACCTGCCGCTGCCCGACTGGTTTCACGGTATCCCGAAAAAAAGCGATGCACCCGATCACACCAGGTTTCCGTGCCGTCGAGAATCGGGAGGGTGGCGGTCAGATGGTCGGTAACTGCGAGACCCGAGTAGCCCGCCTCAAGGTATCCGGTAACCAGCGCTTTAGGGGTGAGCCAACCGCACGGACTGACCTCGGCGGTGTGGGCATGAGTTTCAATGACAAATCGGCGGGACACCCAGGCACCATATCGGTTTTACCGGTAGGGTGCAATCGAGTATCTCAGCGGAAGCAGGATCGCCTCGAGATGTGGTCGGTAGTTCTCACATGCCTGCTTGTCTGAGATGCGCTCGAGGGTCTTAATGAAGAGATAGATCACTGACCTGTCATTTTATGATTGCAGCACACTCAGTATCCCGGTCCTAAAACCTCGAAGGGATTCGCGTCCTTGCCCAGTGCGGCCAAAAATGAAGCACACGGGACACAGAATATTCCATCTATATTTAGCTGCCGGTCTCCCAGATACAGCATAACATTCTTTGCTTCTGGATAGTCTTCTCGAAAAGCCTTTAATCCATGCAGGTCCTTTTTTCTGATAGATTTTGTATGTTTTACTTCGACCCCGAAAAAATCCTTCCTTCCGTACACGACAAAATCAACCTCATTTCCCGATTTTGTCCGCCAGA
>CAYLZA010000031.1:0-10737 GCA_964387575.1 uncultured Spirochaetales bacterium
GCAAATCCGGAAGAAATCCCATATCGAAAAGTCTGTCGCCCTCGTCGACGACGAGGATGGATGTATCCCTGAAGTCGAGGTTTTTTCGTTCATTCAGATCGATGAGACGACCGGGCGTGCCGATAACGATCTCGTAGTTTTCCTTGAGCATTTTGAGTTGCTCTCCGTATCCTACGCCGCCGTAGAAGCTCCCGATTCTGTACGGCAGATGACCGCCGAGGAGCTTTGCCTCCCGTTCTATCTGCACCGCCAGCTCCCGGGTAGGAACGATGACTACCGCTCGTTTTTTGTCGAACTCGTCGCGCTCGAACATTTCAAAAATCGTAATGAGAAATGCCGCGGTTTTTCCTGATCCGGTTTGTGATTGTACGTATACATCCTGTTTTTTGAGTGTGTGCTTGAAACACTCAACCTGGACAGGCATGCATTCTCCGAATTCGGCATCGTGGATGCCCTTGATGAGATTGTCGTTGAGATTCAGTTCTTCAAATTTCATTGTATGTGTTACCCAATTAGATATTGTAAGACTACGGAGCGGAGCTTTTCGTATGCCGCTTCATATGAATCGTCGGCGGTGTACGTAAAAAGACAGTCCTCAAAAACCCGGCCCTCAGAGGTTTCGAACTGCATTATGGGGAAATGTAATGCCTTTTCGATGTCCCGGCAAACAATACCGCGCTTCATGAGAAATCGACAGAATTGAAGTAATTTCAGTTCCACCGGGGAGCCGTCGGGCGCGTAGAGATGACCTATCGCATCGAGGATCTGTTCGAACGGGCCGCGGGAGTAATGAAACGCTCTTCGAAGCGGTTTTTTGTTTCCGATAATCCCGGATTTTCTCAACGCCCGCCCCATATCGTCGATCATTTGGTGAAACTCATCGGTAGAAAGTACCGAACGGAACATCATGACTGCGATATCGGTTTCCTCGGTGTTTTTCTCCAGAAGCGCCGGGATATCGTAGTTCACCACGTATACATCATCGATTCGCTTGATCGACTGGCAATTGATATAGAGCAGATCCCGTTCATCCACCCACGTTTTGAACATCTCGTCTCTGTTCATATCGAGAGTATCCAGCGCCTCGAACGCACCGAGGACGGTAGCGTCCTCCACCGGTACACCGAAATGCTCTTTGAATCGAGACTTCATATGTCCGGTGAAATGCTTTATACCCTCGTAAGCAAAAGGAAGTTTGTAGATATAGTGATTCTCTATGATCTTCTCGCGAACGATGAACGTACCCGGTAAATTGGCCAGGTAGACCAGATCGATGAACTCCTTGTAGCGGGGATTTTCCGATATCACCCGCAGCAGCGTGCTTTCAACGACAATTCCGTTGGTTTCGGGGCGAAGATATACGAATATGTCTTTGCACTCCTCATCTTCCGCCGGTCCCGGATAGGGTACGACTACAGTCGGATTATCGCCATCATCCGGCATGCTCATTTCTCTCCTTATCGTCCTCGATAGTTTTGCGCACCAGGTATTTTAGTCGGTCGTCGGAGAGCTTGAGGAATTCATTACACTCCGGGCAGTAAAAGCGGCTTTCGCGGATATGCGACTGGGCGCACTCGATGCAGTATATTTTCCCGCATTCAGGACATTTACCAGCCGGGGAGTCGCGCGGCGGCTCACCGTAGAGTTTGAGTGGGGGTTGTGTCTCGATTTCGTTTGGAGACCACCACTCCCTCCCACACTCGGCGCACCGGTCAACCGTTTCGGTTGCCTCACGAACCGTCTTTCGCAATCGTTCAACCCGTTCACGATGGTCTTCTTTGAGCGGCCCGCCGAGCACCGCCTTGGCCGATTCGTAGTTCCTCCGCATGACATACAGATCGGCAAGGTTGAGATGAAGATCGGTATCGCCCGGTTCGAGCCGGATAGCCTGGACGTACGAGCTCTCGGCCCGGCTGTATTCGCCCTTCTCTCTGGCGATATGTCCCATCATGTTATAGGCTCGCGCGCTCGGTCGGCTGTCGAGTATCCGGCGAAGTGTATCCTCGGCCTCATGCACCATCGAGGCTTCAATCGAGGCGGCCGCGTAATTCTCCTTGTACTCGATCGATGCCGGATCTTCGGTCATCGCCATCCTGTACGCTTTCATCGCCTCATCGACCTTTCCGGCTTCCGCTGAAAGCGTACCGAGTTGATTGAGGCACCTCGGCTCCTCCCGACTCTTGAGCAGATCAATCGCCTTTTCCCGTTCTCCGAGACGAAACAACGCCTCGGTGTAGTTGATAAGAACCTCAGGATCCTGATCGGATTTTTCCAAAGCGCATCCAAAACAATCGGCGGCTTTTGCGAAATTGCCTCGTTCCAGATCGAGAAGCCCCGAAAAGTTGAGCACCCACGGATCATCGGGGGCAAGCTCGCGGGCGCGTTCGAGCTCTTCGTCGGGTGAAAGCCCCCTCATGTGACGGTTTTCGGCGTATCGCAGGTGGTAGAGATAAAAGTCGGGTTCTTTTTCGACTGCTCGTCGGAAAAAGATATCCGCCTCGTTTCGGCGATCTCGGCCTACACAGATGAGACCGTACATGAAATCGACGCTCGAATCCGACGCCCCTTCTTCGAGCACCTGCTCAAAGAGCTCTTCCGCCCGATCCATATTGCCCTCGTGAAACGCCACTTTCCCCTCGATTGAGCGAATCTCGGGGTTTTCCGGATCGAGCTCTCGTACTCTGTTGAGAATTCTCCGAAGATCGTCATACGCCTCTTCACGAAAAAGCATGCGCGCTGCGTTTGTATAATCTCGCACGGCATCGCGAGTATCACCGAGCATATCCCGGGCTCTCGCGGCGTTCATGGAGAAAATCGGCATATCGGTTTGAATCTCCGCCGCCTTCTCGTAGCATTCGGCGGCATCACCGAAGTTCCCGAGCGAGTACCAGCAGTTGCCGAACAAGTTCCACATACCCGGCTTGTCCTGGAAATGCGCTTCGTTTTGCTGGAGAAACGTCCTGAGCTCGAGAAAACGGTTCACAAGATAGAGAAGATTCGCCTTTTCGATTATTGCTTCCTCGAAATCGGGTTTCTTTTCGATCGCCCGGGAAACCGCCTCGAGCGCAGGTTCATGCAATCCGAGATTGAGCCTGCATTCTGCAAGCATCAACTCTTCATCGGCCGTCAGCTCTCTTTCGGCGGCGGCGCGTTTTAGCTGAACCCCGGCGGACGCGTACTGCCCCATTCGCGAAAAGGTCTCGGCAAGTCTCGATCTTCGATCCGGGTCGATGGGAACGTACCGGGTCCACCGGTAGAATTGTGCTTCCACGTCGATCGGCACCGAGGTAATAGAGAAGTAGGTAAGGCTTGCAATGATTTCGTCCGACTCGTCGTAGTTCTGAGCCGCAAAAGCGATTGATCCGGCATCGATCGAATCGTCCTGAATCTCTCCGATCCATTCCTCGTCTATGTGGAACGAAAAATGATCGTCCCTCGCGATAATTCGAAGATGAACATCAGGTAAATCAACCTCACATTCGGTCCACGCGATGAGCGGGGTCGGATTGCCGTTTAATACGACGTCGAATCGAAACCGGCCGCGATTCGATACGAGCATATAGTAGAATGTCGAATCATCGATTTTTCGAAAAATAAAACCGGTCGAAGAATGACCCTGATCCTCCGGGATCGTCAGATCAGCTTCGATGACGAAATTATCATACCGGTAGTAGGGATTATCGGTCCACGCAAAAAGATTCTTTTTTTGAAGCGTAAGATCGAGCGACCGGCGTCGGAGTTTTGAACGATAGTCGTATTCCTGCTCGGATTCGAAACGGTGTTTTCCGAATCGACCGAATTTCGTCGACCAGGATTCCTGGACCCGCTCATCAGGATTGTGGGAGCGTCTATAAAAGAGCCGTCTTAGAAATTGCAGCATAGATATAGTGAACAGTATACAAAGGAAAAGCGGTGACTGTCTTTAGTGCGCGATTTCAACGACGGGCTCATCGGGAGCGCCGAACGGGTCAGATGCCGGTGAACGGGTGAAATTTCCGGTAGAAACTCCCCGGTACGATAAAGGTGATCTGTCGGGGAAGAACCCGAATTCGGACCGTATATCGGCCGTTTTCTTTCGTGTCGGTCTTTCTCACTTCACCGTCTACATGATAAGTAAACGGCAAAGGCGATGATATGTCGACGCGTTTTACCTCGTACCGTTCAATGAGGGCCTTGCTGTTTTTCGCGAATTTTTTATTGATCCGATCGTGCTTGCCGCTCCACAGCCAGAACAGGTTTTTGACGATAGCGAGTCTGTTTTCGAAATTGTAGAGATAAACATCGAGATATCCGTCGTTGCACACGACGTCGGGGCAGATTTTAAACAGTTTTCCATAGTACGGCCGACTTCCGATCTCGATTTCTATTGCTTCGGTATTCCGCTCCAGATGATCAAACGGAAACTCGGCGTTTACTCTCGTCCCTTTAAACGAATACTTGCCGTCGTAGAGATCGAGCCGACGTTCATCCTCTTTTGCTTCGGTATATCCGAAAAAATAGATCAAGAAGACCGATTTGAAATAGTTGAGCGTCCCCCTGCGGATCTGCCCCTTGTGCCGACCACGGCTATAGATACGCTCCGCTCGGTTTTCGAGAACTCGTGCGTCGAAGCCAAATCCCACCAACTGACAATACGAGATTCGTCCACCATGCTCGATCTCGAGCAGATCCACATCGACCACATAGTTGTTTTTTGCGCTTTCCGCATATTCCTCGATCTGTTTTCGAGTTCGCCAGGGCACCTCGTAGGAGTCCTGTATCCCGTTACCCGATCCTCCGCGGAGAAACCCGATTATCTTCTCTCGCCTGAGCTCGGGATGTTTCATCGCTTCTTCGGTAAAAGTGTTGATTGCATCGTGCGCGGTACCGTCTCCACCCCACACGAGAAGATGACGGTGATCGCTCGAGCAAAACGCCCGTACGGAATCGACGAAGTGCTGCTTGCTTCTGCTTTCGATGATTAGCGGTACTTCGATTCTTTTGAGGATCCTTTTGAGCTGTTTCGAGTACTCGGGAAACCGCGTTGGATTGATAATGAAGGTACATGAGTAAAACGCGTTTTTCGTTTTTTCCCGAAGCAGCATCGTCTACTCGCCTCTTACGAGCACTTCGGTGAATCCGATTGTTGCCAGTCTCAGTTTTGCGGTTTCGATGTCTTCGGGTGCGATGCTCTGAACGAGAACCCGAATGAATTGCTCTTTGTAGTGTTCGAGCTCCGTTTCGAAACCGCTTCGCTTGAGAAGCTCCGCGGTGCGCCGTGCATTGTCCGGATCGCTGTACGACGCAACCTGGATAGCGACCTCCGAACCCGGCGGTATTCCGGTGTTGTGATATGTCGCCCCGTCACCGATGCGGATGACTTCCACCTTTACCCGTGCTACTCCTGAGCCGACCATACCGATTTCCGACGCAGCGATCCGGCTCATATCTATCACACGTCCCTCGACGAACGGACCCCGATCGTTGATCCGCACGTAGGTCGAGTCTCCGGACTCCATGTTCGTCACTCGGACGATCGTATTGAACGGCAGCGTTTTATGCGCGGCGGTGAAACGATAGGTGTCAAAACGCTCGCCGTTTGCAGTAAGCCGACCCTGAAACTTGCCTGCGTAGTATGACGCATATCCGATTTCCACTTTTTCGGACGCAGGTGCGGCCGCGACGATCGTCGAGAAAAGAATAAGAAGCGGAAGCGAGCCGATCCGCATGGTCTCTCGTTTCATCTTTATTGAAGTATCGGCAGGTTGAAGCCTGCAGTCAATGCGCTTATACTTTCGCATCTATGGCAAGCTCTACACACTGGGCCGATGTGTACGCGGACCGTATTATCCGGGAAAAAGGGGATAAACCGCAGTACGTATGCGCATCTGGTATCACTCCGTCCGGAACGGTACACATCGGGAATTTCCGGGAAATCATTTCGGTCGATCTCGTCGTGCGCGCGCTCAGAGACAAGGGGAAAAGCGTCAGGTTTATCTATTCCTGGGACGATTTTGATGTATTTCGCAAAGTTCCCTCGAATGTCCCCGACGGCCCGGATCTGCAACCGTATCTCAGAAGACCGATTACACACGTACCCGATCCGTACGGATCCGGGGAGAGCTTCGCCCGGGCGAACGAAATACCCGTCGAAAACGATCTGAAAAAACTCGGTATAGAACCTGAATACATCTATCAGGCGAAGAATTACGAGGCATCGAAGTATGCCGATGGAATACGGCGGGCACTCGAACGTTCTTCGACAATTCGTGAAGTTCTAAATGAGCATCGAAGCGAACCGCTTTCCGACGCGTGGCTACCGGTGCGTGTTTTTTGCTCGAGTTGCGACAAAGACACGACCGTAGTGGAACAGTGGGACGGTGATTGGGCGCTGACGTACCGTTGTGATTCATGCGGGAACAGGGAAGACCTGGATTTGAGAAAAGCGCCTACCGTCAAGCTTCCCTGGCGTGCCGACTGGCCGATGCGGTGGAAGCTCGAACAGGTCGATTTCGAGCCCGCCGGAAAGGAGCATCATTCGGCAGGCGGATCGTTTGACACTGCAAAACGCATAATCCGCGATGTCTATGACGGGGACCCACCGGTTACATTCAAATATGATTTTATTTCCATAAAGGGGGTGGGCGGCAAAATCTCCTCGTCAAAAGGCAATGTGGTCGGTCTCGACGAAATGCTCGCCGTCTATCAACCGGAGGTCGTTCGGTTCCTCTTTGCGGGAACGCGTCCGGATACGGAGTTCGCTGTGTCGTTCGATCTGGACGTCATCAAGATTTACGAGGACTATGACAGATGCGAACGGGTCTACTACGGGATAGACGAGGTAGGCGAGAAAAAACGCGATAAACAGCGACGGATCTATGAGCTTTCGCAGATAGACGGTGTACCGTCGGCACCACCGGAGCAGATTCCGTTCAGGCATCTGTGCAACCTGCTTCAAATCGCCGGCGGCGATGTTTCCGAGGCGCTCGCACAGTCAGGGATCGACACCACTGCAGGCGACGAGGATGCACGAATCAGAATGGAAACACGCGCACGATGCGCCTGGACCTGGATTACGACGTACGCCCCGGAAGATTTCCGATTTGCCCTCAGGACACCCGACGACGGTTGGGTCGATCTCGAGGAGCCGGAAAAACGGGCGGTCGGTATGCTCTACGAGAAACTTGCATCGGGCTTCGACGAGTACGATGAGAAAACGCTCGGTGAGCTCTTCTATGATATAGCGGGAGAAGTCGGAATAGACACAAAAGCGTTCTTTTCGGCGATGTACCGGGTGCTCGTGGGGAAGGAACGCGGACCGAGACTCGCCAATTTTATACTGACCGCGGGGGCAGAACGGATCGTTCCGGTTCTCAGGCTCTACTCGGGGAAGTAGCCGTCGTTGTAATTCCGGCCGGCGCGGCCGGCTTAAGCGTGTCCGGCGCAAGCGCGGCGGGTGCAGGCGCAGGAGTCGCCCGGTGCCGTCGCAGGGCACTGCGGCTTCCTTCCGATCGCTCTTATCTGATGAGTCGTCTCAATATCGCCTCGTTTTTACGCCACTGTTTGGTAACTTTGACCCGAAGATCCAGATCGACATGGTACGGAAAGAGATCCTCGATCTCACGCTCCGACTCTTTTCTGATCTGTTTGATAACCGAGCCTCCCCGACCGATGAGAATACCTTTTTGTGAGTCCCGTTCGACATGGATAAACGCCCGAATCCAGAGCCTCTCTTCCTCATCCGGTTGCGCCTCGGCATTGCCGGTGCCGGGGCCGCTCCTGGCGGCCGCGGCGCCCATGACGCCCGAGGCGCCGACGATGTCCGCCTCGTTCCCGGTGCCACGCCGCTCCATATCCGCGATTTCGACGTAGATTGCGTGCGGGACCTCCTGGCGTACCTTCATAATAGCCTTTTCACGAATGATCTCCGCTACCCGAAACTCCGGATCCTGATCGGTGTAAAAATCCTCCGGATACGACGGTTCACCCTCAGGAGCCGCCTCGATGAGTCGATCGATGAGCTCGGTTACACCGTCCCCGGTTAATGCGGAAAAGGCAACGATGCGGCTCGGATCTATGAGCTTCGCGAGAAGTCGATGATGCTCTTTGACGAACGATCCCTCGTCGCACTTGTTTATTCCGCAGATAACTCTCCCGGTATGACCCGAAACGAGGTGTCTGAGGGCTTCTTCCTCTGCACCGGGACGCCGGGTGGCATCGACGATATAGAGAATAAGCTCCACATCGTCAAAGCTTTTAACGATCAGATCGGTCATATGACGGTTGAATACCCGTTCGGATGTGTGAAATCCGGGAGTATCGATAAAAACCAGCTGCCCCCGTTGATCGGTAAAAATACCGCGGACGGAATTCCTCGTTGTTTGCGGCACCGGTGATACTATCGAGACTTTGTGACCGCATATCCGATTGAGGAGGGTAGACTTTCCCGACGAGGGTCTTCCAATGATAGAAACAAATCCGGACTTCATTTTCACCACGCTTTTCGTTACATTAAATACACACTGACATGACGAGGAAAACCAACATGTATCGCAATTATACCTCTCTTATACACTCTGCACGAGCTCAGGAAGAAGATGATCAAAATGAGGGAAAGGATCAATCACAGGAAGCACTCTACCTGAAGCTGCTCAAAACCAGGAATATCCTGATCTCGGGGGAGATCAACAAAACGCTCGCCGAGCGGGTCGTGCGGCAGTTACTTCTGCTCGAAGCGGACGGCGACGATCCAATTCGAGTGTTCATTGATTCACCCGGCGGTGACGCCGATGCGGGATACGCAATTTTCGATATGCTCCGGTTCGTCAAACCGGAAGTCCATATAATCGGTATGGGGCTCGTGGCAAGCGCCGCGTCGATCATACTGATAGCTGCACCGGCGGAGAGACGCGTGGGGCTTCCGAACTCCCACTATCTGATCCATCAACCGCTGAGCGGTATTCGTGGAGTCGCCACCGAAATCGAAATACACGCGAAAGAGCTCGAGAAGCTGCGGCAGAAAATCAACAAACTGATTTCCGATGAGACCGGTCAGTCGATCGAAAAGGTCGAAAAGGACACCGATCGCGATTACTGGATGAGTCCGGAAGAAGCACGGGAATATGGACTGATCAGCCGGGTTATTACGACCGGCGACGATCTGAAATAGAACGATTTTTCAAATCATACGTGAGGGACATGGTGAAAAAAACGGAAATTGCGGAGTATCTCGAGAAGACGTTCGACGGATTCGGACAAAAGGATATCCCGGAAGGTGCCGAGTACACGAGGGGAAAAGTTCGTGACATTTTCGATCTCGGTGAAGAGCTTCTGATCGTGACGAGCGACAGGATTTCGGCGTTCGACCGGGTTCTTACGACGATTCCTTGTAAAGGTGAGGTGCTCAACGGGCTATCGAATTACTGGTTTGACAAAACCGAGTCGATAGTATCAAACCATGTAACCGAAAAAGTATCGCCACGGGCGGTTCTGGTCCGCAAGTGCGAAGTTCTTCCGGTGGAAGTGGTCGTACGTGGATATCTCACCGGATCGGCCTGGCGTGATTACGAAGCCGGTAAAAGTGTCTCCGGGGTGGAGCTTCCCTCCGGTATGAAGTTCAATCAGCAGTTCGAGCAGCCGTTACTCACGCCGTCGACAAAGGCGGAACGGGGCGAGCACGATGTTCCGATATCGAGCGAGGATGTGGTCAAGCAAAATCTCGTCGAGGAAGAGCTCTGGAAGAAAGTCGAGCACACCGCGATGAAGCTTTTTGATGCGGGAAGCCGTCTGGCGGCGGAACGTGGTCTGATCCTCGTCGACACCAAATACGAGTTCGGTGTCCTCGACGGAGAGCTGGTTCTCGTCGATGAGGTACACACCCCCGACTCGAGCAGATACTGGTTTGCGGATACGTACGAAGAGTTGTTCAAAGCCGGCGAGAAACAACGAAAAATCGACAAAGAGTATCTGCGGCAGTGGCTGATGGAACAGGGCTTCATGGGCGACGGAACGCCGCCTCACATTCCCGATGAGATCCGCGTGGAAACAGCCGATCGCTATATACAATCGTACGAGCTTGTTACGGGAAAACAATTTTCACCCGGTGAGTCCTCAATTGAAGCAGAACGCAACCTGATCCTGTCTCGTATATCGTAGACCGATAAAACGATAACGAACGATCAGGGGGCACTACATGAAATCTCTTTCTCTCCGCCGCATAAGTGCGGTTCTGGTAATGACGGGTGTGATCGGTGCCGTCTCCGGATGCACCGCATCGCTTCCCTTTCATCGAAGCAGATTGTCGATTCTTACCTACAACGTGCAGAACCTCTTCGACGATCATGCAAACGGCAGTGAATACGCCGAATACGACCCGACCCGCAGCGACTGGGGAACGGCGGCGTATTACACCAGACTCGAAAACCTTTCTTCGATACTACGCTCGGCAGTGCGGGGCGGCCCGGATATCGTCGCTTTGCAGGAAATCGAGCACACCGATGTGCTCGTGGATCTGGAAGACCGATTTCTCGGAGGGCTCGGCTATCGGTATATGTGTGCCGCATCGAATGAGGGGAGCCCGATAACGATCGGCATCCTCTCGCGAAGTCCGATTGTCGCTTCTCGCGCGCACGGGGCTCACGTCGACGGAGGATATCCGTTGCGGCCGATTCTAGAAGTAGAGATGCGTGCGGGCGGAAAGACGATTACCTTATTTGTCTGTCACTGGAAGTCGAAATCCGGGGGTGCACGATTGACCGA
>CAYLZA010000032.1:0-10720 GCA_964387575.1 uncultured Spirochaetales bacterium
CATACTGCATTTTTAACCTTTGCAAGAAAAGCACAGAAAGGTTAAAAACTTACGGGGAATAGAGAATCGAATTGTGCACGTTTTTTCGCCCGATTTTTCACGGGAGTGTTTCGAGAACGCCGGGAACCCCTTGATTGTCGGCGGCGGGATTTCGGCGGCTCAGCTCGCGATACACAAAGCCCGGCTTGTAGAATCGCTTAGCAGCACGCAAAGGCCCGTCATTACGGTTGTTTCGCCGCATCCCGTTACGGTAACCGAATTCGACAGCGATCCATGTTATATCGGTCCACGATGTATGGAGGAGTTCGCATCCATGAAAGACATCGGCAAACGGCGCACTACGATCGATCGGGTCCGCTATCCCGGAACCATACCTTCGGACGTAGAACATGCGCTTCGATCCGCCGTGGAACAAGGTCGAGTGCGGTGGATCGTCGGGAACATCGATTCGATCGAGACGGAAAACGCAAAGAACGGCGATTCTATGACCGCCGTGATCCATACCGGGGGCGATGAAATCCGCGAATCGAGCGATCTCATCGTACCGGCGACCGGTTTCGAGAATCGATCGTTATTTTCCACCATACTCGGGCGGATCGCAACCGATTACGGGCTATCACGCGATGCCACGGGTACACCGGTAACCGATCGCTGCCTGAGATGGCACTCCAAGCTCCTGCTTGCGGGACGTCACGCCGAGCTCACGCTCGGTCCGGCAGCTCCCAATATCATCGGCGCACATCTTGCGGCGCGAAGACTGGTGCGATTCTTTGCTTCCGAGCCCGAATGCTCACCGACCGTTGCCGGATGGAAACCGCTCTCGGGTGCGAAAAACGTCAACTGATTCGTCCCGGAACCTGCCACATATCTGCGTGGGCGCCGAACGCTTCTTTGAGCTCGTCGGTCGCTTCGGTAAGACGGTCGAAAAATCCCTCCGGGAAATCGATATCCGCAATGCGCGCGTTGTTCTCTACCTGCTCGACGTTTCGCGCTCCTGCCAGGACGGATGTTATGTGCGGTTGGTTGGCAGCCCAGCCGAAGGCGGCGTCGATCATCGAGACGCCGGCATCTGCGCACATCGATCGTATCGTGGAAAGTGCTTTGTTGGTAAGCTCTTCCTGCCCGGGCTGGCCGTGACGCGTGGATTCGCGTTCCGACGAAAAATGTAGTGTTCGCGATCTATTTTCAGGGAACTCGTCGAGACTTCCGTATTTGCCGGACAGCAACCCGTGAACGAGCGTGCTGTACGTAAGAATACCGATATTGTGTTCTTTGCAAAGCGGTACGATTTCGTACTCGATCCCGCGCCACAACAAGCTGTAGCTGAGCTGATTGGTTACGATCGTTCCCTCCGGGAGAAGATCAGAAAGGTCTCCCGGACCGTAATTGCATACACCGAAATATCGTATTTTTCCGCTTTTCTTGAGCTTCTCCACCGTTGCCATAAGCTCCGCCGGGGGCACAGCGTCTTTTCTCGGCCAGTGGAGCTGATAAATGTCGATATAGTCGGTATTCAACCTGCGTAAGCTGTTCTCGCACGCCGTTGTAAGCTCGTTTTCCTCAAATGTCGCTCCGCTCGCTTTTGTTGCGACAACCGCAGAGTTGCGTTTGCCCTTGAGCGCTTTTCCGAGCACTTCCTCTGAGCTTCCGTTCCCGTAGCCTTCCGCAGTATCAAACAGGTTTATACCGTTATCGAGCGCCGAATGCACCGCAGCTATCGAGTTTTGGTCGTCCTGGTCTCCCCACATTTTGCCGCCGGCGAACTGCCAGCATCCCAGTGCGATTATCGAGACGTCGATTCCTGCGTTCTGTATTGTTCTGTATTTCATAAATCCCCCTTTTACCATTCCTTACTGGTCCGAATCCTGTGGAATTTCTACAATATGCGTCCTGCGAGGCAATACCCCGCTACCAATGGTGTACAGAGGGCTGCCACCACCGTAAATATGTACTATGGACGGAATTCCACAGGATTCGGACCAGTAGGTAAAGACTACACCATACCCGCGGCGTACGTGAACCTGCGCCGGATTCCCCGCCACGGAAACCACACGCATCAGCCGGTCGCGTGAAACGGATACGGCATGATACCGTCGGGGATCACTAATGAATCATTTCGACACACTCAAAAACCCAAAAAGACGCACTGTGTCAGTAAATCCCTTTCAAGGCCAATGGTTCGGCGGTATTACATTCGATTCGTGTTCGCCCATGTATTTTGCCCGGTGCTCCCTGAAAACGGCCGTATCCATATAAATTGTTTCCATACAAAAAATTAAGCAGCCGTAGAGCGAAACAGACGGCCCCGATCAATACAGAAAGCTGAGGAGCCGGCTAATTGGCACGCTTCGTGCATCATTTATTACTGAATAACATAAACGCTTCTACAAGGAGGATAACCATGAGAAGCATAGTAACATACAGACCACATTTAAATAATTTGCTCGATTCGTTCGACAGTTTGTTCGACACATTCGTCAGCGATTCTACTCGCTCGGCAACGAGCCGTCCCGCGGTTGATATTCGCGAGAAAGATGAAACCTATGTGCTCGAAGCCGATCTTCCCGGTTTGACCGAGAAAGACGTGGATGTGAACATCAACGACAATCTCCTGACGATTTCCGCCGAAAAGCACGAAGAGAACGAGTCGGATGAGAAAAACGGCTATGTTGTCCGCGAGCGCAGATCTCACTCGTTCAAACGCAGCTTTGTGCTGCCTCGCGACGTAGACCGGGACTCGATCGAAGCGAGTTTCTCCAACGGCGTTCTGACGCTTTCATTGCCCAAGACCGCCGAAGCGAAGCCGCGGCAGATCGAGGTCAAGTCCAAGAAATAAATCAACAACCGCGTTAGCGCGGATCTATACAGGTTTTCGTAACCTGTGAAAACGACATGTGTGGTGTCGTAATTGCTGCAAGGCGCCCCTTTTCGGGGCGCCTTTTTTTGGGAGGTACATCGAAGATTGTGGAAAATCGGAGCGACACATACGGCGCCGCAAAGAACGATATACTTAGAGTAATTCGCCGTCCGTGAGTTTATAGCAGGTCAATAGCAAAAAGATGCGCACGTTCGGTGCCCCACGTTTCTACAGGGACGAATCTCACCGCCTGGATTTCCGACCCGATTCGGTGACGTCTCAAGCGCTGATAGTTGTTCTTCTCTTCAATATGAATCCGCCGGTCGGTTCCGGTTTGTATTTCGATCCGATATTCGCGCGTCATCGACTCCGGTACCGGTGTTACACGCGTGGTCTTTCCTTCATCGGCTGCCGGCTCGTAATAGCTCACCATACGACCGTCGCGCTCGTTTCGTAAATCGCTGTCAAAAACGAATCTGATTTCTTCAATAGTTCTTGGTTCATCGAAAGAAAACTCGATCCACCCACCTTTTTCGCAGTAATAGCCGTTGTCGACCCCGTCGACCGGTCGGTCTATTCCGTTTCGTAACACTTCGGCCGATTCACCGTCGGATGTAGTGATATGCGCCTCCCGTGTCGGCTTGCAAAGCTCTCTGGTGGTAAACGGCAGATACGCATCATCCTCCATGAGACGGAGCTTGAGATCGGATAATGCCTCCCGATACACGCCGCGCGGTGTGAGCCCGAGATCGAGCGAAAGTGCAGCTGCCGTACCGACGGCCTGACCGATAACCGAACAGGTCGCCATCACCCGTGTCGAGCTCAACGCGGTGTGCGTAGCAGATATATTTCTCCCGGCAAACATGAGGTTTTCTATGTTTCGTGAATAAAAACTTCGATAGGGAATACCATATGGAGAGGGAGCCGGATGCCAGATCGTTCCCGCCTCCTTTTTGTAGAATCCTTCCGGAAAATGGTCGTCCATCGTCCATCCGCCGTACGCCACGATATCGTCGAAATGCCGCCCCTCGGCCTCGACGTCTTTTTGCGTAAGCACGTGATCACCGACGTATCGTCTGCTTTCGCGTTTTCCCGGCAGGAATCCAACCCAATCGAGTACCCAGTTCTCGGCGGCGTGATCGCCTCGATTCTTTATGTGATCCCACACGCCGAACGCGATTTTGATAAGCTCATCACGTAAATCCTCCGTGTCGTGGATCGAGTCCTGCATCCCGCCCACCTCGAGCCACCAGAAATTCTGATCGCCCGCGAGATGATGATCACGCTCGGGCAATTCCCCGTCTTCATCGTATCGGTACGCCCACACAGGCGGTATGAACTGGTGCGCCTCGCTCGTTTCTCGCGCCTGGATAAGACAGCTCATCCCCATCGTTCGTTTATCTTTTTGTTCAGGAGCGATGCTTTCGTCGTGCTCTTCCCGGGATTCACGTCCCACACGATATTCGGCTCCGGACAATGGAGCGAGTATGCTGTCGCCGGAGCAATCGGCAAATAACGTCGCTTCGACGGTGTGCCAGGTATAGGTAGTTAGCTGCCACCCGGTAACGGATTTGATTCGAGAATGGGTAGTTGATCCATCACCAGGAGTGTCTGCGTTTTCGCCCTCGGGACCGTAATCGGGCTCTCTACCCGACTCGATCTTTGCATCACATACGCTACAGTTCAGGAGCAGGAGAATATTCGGTTCGAAACGAACCTTCTCGAAGAGGATGCTGTCCCAGATCGAATAATTACCGAGTGGATTTCGATAGCGATTTTCGAGCTTCAGCTCTTCGATGATACCGGTTTCCCGATTGTTCTCTCCGTGAGCGCCACACGCATGCATACGGATCTCGCTCGAAGCATTCCCTCCGAGAACAGGTCGATCCTGTATGAGCGCTACCGACCGCCCTCGTCGAGCCGCTGAAATTGCCGCGCCCATTCCGGCGAGCCCGCCACCGACTACGCAGAAATCTACATTATGTCGCTGCTTACGCAAAAATACCCTCCATGGGTTTAGTTTCCGTTCGTATACTCCGGAGGGTATAAGGTAAGCTTTTTTCGCTGGGGAGTTAAATTGTCACGAATCGTCGTTATTCGGGACGTTAGTTTACCGTTCGGGTGGTGTAGACCTCGGATATGTAGCTTTTCGAGAACGAGCTCAATTCCTTGAGCCAACCGAGAAATTTTCCCGCTTCGTCCCTGGATGTATATGGTCCGATGCGAACGCGGAAATAGGTTTTACCTTCCACCTCCGCGGAGGTCAATCTCGAGCTCCATCCTTTTTCGCTGAGGGTTCGTCGCGTTTCTTCGGCGCGACTTCGCGATGAGTATGAGCCGACCTGAATCCAGTACTGGGTTACACGGACGCGTTTCGGCTCGGGTTCGGGCGCCGGTTCAGGAGCCGGGGTTTCGTTTCGAGCTGAGACTACCCGTCGTTCCGACTCACGTGAATCGGGCTTGGATGATCGGGACTCGGCAACACGCACCGTTTCGGTATCGTCAGGGGTTTTTTCCTCTGCCGCCGTTTCGCCGTCGTCGGCTTCCTCGTCTTCGTCCGATTCGCCGATAACGAGAAGAAGATCGTTGTCCTTTTCAGACTCCTGCTCCTCTTCACTGATACCCGGCATCGCTTCGCGTTCGCGAACCCACTGTATCGGATCCACCGATTCTTTATCGCCTGTTTCGGCGACAATATCCGCTTCCGCTATATCTCCGAGCGGTTCCTCCTCATCCGAGGGGAGAAACCACATAAAACCGGCCACCACGACTACGAGAAGAAAAAGGGTAACCGAAAAAATTATCCACAAGATTTTCTGATTATTCATCGTCCTTCCGACCTGTTAATCCTCGCCGGGCGAGTGTAATGCGTACACGCGACTCGAGACGCCGTCTCGAGCCGATATTGCGTACAACTACAGTATCGACACTTTTTAATCCTTCATTGAGGAATCGTTGGGACCACATCCGTCGAAAAACCGCCGTCGGTGAAAACCCGTCCCGTCGGAGTGCACGAAAAAAACGAACCAACGCCGGTGCGTACACGAGAACGACGAAATCACAGAGCTCGTGAAGTCCCATCTTCTCGAGCAAAGCCGCGTTTATTGCAGCATTCGCTGCGGTCGACTGCTCTGCTCTCCGCTTTGTTTCATCCACCATCCACGGATGTACGATTGCTTCCAGCCGGGCAAGTGCATCGCTTTCGGCAAATACCCGCTTTCCGAGCTCCCGCCGATCAATTGACCCGTCGGATCGGACAACCGCGGTTCCGAACTCAGCAGCTATTTGATCGCGCTTTTCATCGAGCGCCAGGTGCCCGATCCGGTCTTCGTCGATTATCTCTATCGAATAAGCCTCGAGGATATTCGCGACGAGATTCTTGCCGGAGCAGTACTTCCCGGTAAGCCCGATGATCATCGAGTGTCGGTCGGTATCAGGTGGTTATATCTACGAGACCAGGTGTCGGCTGAGAAGCGTACACGCTGCGCTTCGGCATCGTCGCACGCAGGTCCTTGATTTTCTGCCTCAGCTCGCCCATTTGTTCCTTCAGCAACGCCTGGTTCTGTTTGTTTCGGGCAAGTACCTGGTTTTTGAGCTTTTCGAGCGAGCCACGAAGTGCGGGGATTTCCCGGTCCGTATCATCGGGGCAAGTCACACGATACATATCGTGAAGAGGATCGATCACCCGTTGCACGGCAAAAATCTCTTTCACGATCGAATGCTCGAGCTCCATATGCGCAGCGAGCTTTTCCATCTCCCGGTTGCGAATGTCGTCTTCCTGATGCTCGAGCACCTGCAGATATCGTCTGAACGTATCGCGCTGTCGGTACAGCGCTTTTTTCAGCTTTCGAAGTATTGCAACCCGCTCATCAACTTCAGCTTGTGTAAGAGTCGGCATCATTTCCTCCAGTTGTACCGATTCAAGCTCAACCGGCGATATTTACACCGCCCCCGCTTCCGTTTCCATCGTCGGGGGATCCGCCGCCCTGGTTGATAATCTGCGCCCATGCCGAGCGTAATTCTGCAACCATCCGGCGCACGTCCTTGATCGGTTTCGGATCCTTTTTCATGTTGGCTTCTACGAGTTGACGATTGAAATACATGTACAGGTGAAACAAGCGTTGGGCAATCTCACCTCCACGCTCGAAATCGAGAGAAACCATCAGCTCCGTTATCAAATCCTGCGCTTTTACCAGTGCGTTGTTCACATTATCGAGTTGTGGTGTATTGCTTTCGAGACGGCTTACGGCAATATCGATCTGCCGGATCGCCCCGTCGTACAGCATAATAATGAGCTTGCCCTGGCTCGCTGTTTTAATTTGCGTTTCTTTGTAAGCCTTGAGAGGATTCGAACTATTCGCCATTTGTATTGTTATCGACCCACCCGTTAAGTATATTTACCCCAAAGCCGTATCATACTCATCGTGCATGTTCTATCAAGGTCGAAATCGGAACGATATCGTAGCCGCGTTCGATGAGACCGTTGAGAAGCGTATCAAGACGATGAAACAGATAGTCGTCCCTTCCCGGTTCCGGTTTGCCGATACGGATCGGTATAATCGATCCCGGTTTCTTCCGCTTGATAATTCGCTCGATTATAGACGCGGTCGGCAGATACAACGTGCTCATCGAGCGTTCGTTTTTCGCCACCCAATCGAGCGGATCCACATCCCGGCCGATGTACATATAACTCATTTCCTGCGACGCTTCGATGATGTCGGGGTTCGTATAGTAGTACGGGGCATGCCACAACAACGACAGCTCTTTACCGGTTGTCACGAAATAATCGTCTTCATTTCGAGCCAATCCCTGCTTGATAAACTCCTTCTCGATTCTAAAATCCGCGTCGGTCATATTGAAATAGGCGAAAAACAACGAACCTACCTCGTGGCCGGATTCCGCGATTTCCCGAACCGCCCCGGGATGTCTGCGGATGAATTCTCCGTTGAGAAAAAACGTAGCGCGCAGATCGTATGCGGCAAGCTCGTTGAGTACTTCCGTGAGCCCTTCGACGGTATCTATCGCATTGAATACGAGTGATACCTCGCGTCGTCGTATCCGCGATCCGTGCGTAAAATGTACGAAATCGACCTTCTCGTCCTCTTCCGGAAAAGGTTCGTACGATCGTTCGGGGAATTCGAACAGCGGTTCGGTCCCGAATTCGGTGATATTACGAATCATTACCATATTGCGGTAATTTCCCGAGGTATATCCTTCGAGGTACGCACGATATGAGTCGGAAGATACCGACGCGGCCCTGAGCTCTATCCCGTTTGCCGGCACCACTCCGTTCTTCTGATCGTCGTAGATAAATCGTCCTGCAGGAGCGGACATGGCAATTCGCTCCTCCTCCGCATCAAAACCATATTCACCGGGTTGTGAAAGACAGATAATCGTCCGCTCTCCCGTTTCAACGTCGACCACTTCGGATCGATATGCTCCGGCGATAATCAAACGTTTTCGCGAGTGCCACAACGCCTTCATCGGATTAACATGGTCTACGGTGAGTACGGTGTTGCGCGAATCGAATTCTCTTACGATCACTTTGTCTTTCTTGAGCACCGCCATATACCGCTCATTGCCGCTGAGCACCATATCGAGCACACCGCTTTCGTCGGTCTCGACAAAGCTGTACGACTCGGCGACAGGCAGCAAATCGAGCTCAAAAATGCTCGTCTGCGTTGCACCGCTTACGATACTCCCGGTAAGCATGATGATGCTGTCGTCGGTCGACCACAGGACACGTCGCACCCGGGTATTCCGAGGGAGGAAGAGTGATGGGAGCGATTTCGATCCACCCGTAGAGAGGTAGTCGTCGGCCTGAAGAAAAAAGAGAAAAATATTTCGTCCGCCTTTCGCAAGCAGAATCTTGTACCCGTCCGGGGAGATCCAGAACTCGTCGAAATTAGGATCGAATTGAAACGGTATCTTGCCGACGACGTTGCCGATGTCGAGAAGATTCGCGTAGAGCGACCGAGTGAAAAACTCGACGCTTTTTATTCGATAGACAAGTGTGTCCGATAATAGATAGAGATCGCTGTTGCTCCCCCATTTTACATTTGCGACGCCGCCCTTACCTATCGAACGGAAATCCTCCGCGATAAGCCGATCCTCTTCGAGTTGCTCGATCGAGTAGTAGTAGATCACCCCTTTTTTCACATAGACAAAAAACCGCGAATCCGGTGACCACTTGGCCGGTGGATCGTCGAGGGTAAACTCTATGCGTTCGGTTATCGTTGTTTCTTCCTGTGATTCAGTGCTGTAGAGCACCAGATCCGCGTACCCCTCCGATATCGGAGACAGATACAACAGATAAGCCCCGTCTGGGGATGCTGCAACGCTGTTGATTTTTCCGCTCGGTATCGGCGCTCCATTTACGAACGAGGGGAATGCCTCTACCACGTGCATCGATTCGAGCTTATCGTCCGATCTGAATACACCAAAACGGTTCTGAACCTGATATTGTCTCCCGTCACCGGTCAACAATACCCGTTCGGGATAATAGGTAAGCTGTTCGAGCTCTCGTGTATCCACGTTAGCCCGGAATAGCGTCTCATACGTCGCGCTACCCGGGGATTCACTCGTAGCGCGGAAGAGCAGCGAATTATCCGCCGACAGGTCGAGTCCGTCGAAACGAACCTCTCCAAAACTGCTTATCGCCGTCAAGATTATACATAGTACGACGAGATATCTTCGTGCCACATTCATCATTCTTCTCTTGTTATTCTCGGCAGAGGCGCATCGGATGTTCAATGAAAATTACTATCCGGTTCGGAGTTGATTCAGCTCCGCTTCGAGGGCATCGATATTCAACTCCATTCTTCGTATCCTGTCACGCGCCGAATACGATGGCTTCCGGGAAACGTTGTCACGATGAATGCTACCGCATTCGGGGCAAATCCGCTCCCCTTTTTCTACAATCCTCCCGCAAAACCCACACAACGACATTTCTTTCATAGCAACCAGTATAGGGGCTATTCACCCGGTTCGCAACGAAAATCCTCAAACCACCAGTTTCCGACGCTATAGTCCTAAACCCGATCGCCTGCACATAGTCGTGCGGTAAAATGACAAACAACCACAGTTACGCCCAGGTGCGAAGCCGCTCGAGCACACGTACGGCGGTTTCCCGGTCTTCTACACCCGAAATCGTCGATAAAAAGACACCGGCAGGCTCGAGCCGCTCAAAAAGCAGCTCGAGCTCCGAAATATCGATCGAAGTTACCTGAATCGACTTACCCGAGCGTTGAATTCGTTCATACAGATAAACCCACCGGGAAAACCCTTCATTTCCCGCGCCGGGAACCCACTGTATCGCATCGAGCTCATCGATTTCCAGCAGCATATCCAGATGCTTGAGCGCTCCCGGTCCGTCGAGATGATAGATCGATCGTTCGAGATAACGGCATTCTTCAATGATTCCGGGGAGAAACACATCCTCGAACATCTGTGGGCCGATCATGCAGGAGAAATCGTTGCTCGGAATGTAGAATCTTCCGGGATGCAGTAACGGCGTCCAGCTCGTTATCGGCATATCCGCGTCTCTCAGTTTGGCGTAAAAGTGCTCATACACATGACGGTAGTCGCGGTAGGACTCGGCCAGCTTTTTCTCTACCCAGGTACGGTTTTCGATGAGATCGACTGCCAGCCGAGCCGGATCGCGCAATGCCGCAAGATGGTCTCCGCCGGGATGGAAATCGGCAAGCCCCACGATGAACCGTCCGCAACTGAGCTCGAGCAATCGATCGGTGAATCTGTCGAGCGCCCGGAACAGTGGGTGACCGGTATCGAGGGTCGCCTCGTCGTAGTCCCTCTCCCACTCTTCGATACATGGTTCGGTCCACGTAGTGGTTTCCCCATAAT
>CAYLZA010000033.1:0-10672 GCA_964387575.1 uncultured Spirochaetales bacterium
ATGGATTTGACGTCGTCGAGGAGACGTTGCCCGACGATGTGGATGTCTGGTTCAGAAACGCAAACGACACTTCGATCGAAGGACTGGTGCATACCAAGCTCCCGATCCGTACGGTCCAATTCCACCCGGAGGCGGCGCCCGGACCACGGGATTCGAGATGGATATTCGATACGTTCATTGAAACTGTCCGCAAAGAGATCGGGAGGTAGAGGTGCCCGCACGAACCGATATTGAAAAGATACTTATCATCGGCTCCGGACCGATAGTCATCGGTCAGGCCTGCGAATTTGATTATTCGGGAACTCAGGCGGTAAAAGCGCTCAAAGAGGAAGGATACACTGTGTTTCTGATAAATCCGAATCCGGCTACCGTGATGACCACTCCCGGAATAGCAGACGAAATATTCGTAGAACCGCTCAAACCGGAGTATGTCGAATCAATTATCGACGAATACCGTCCCGATGCGCTCCTCCCGACGATGGGAGGACAAACGGCGCTCAATCTTTCGATTCAGCTTCACAAAACGGGTATTCTCGAGCGATACGGCGTCGAGGTGATCGGTGCAAGTATCGAAGCTATCGAACGGGCCGAGGACAGGGGGCGCTTTAAACAGGTCGCCGAGTCGATCGGGCTCGAGTCCGCACGTTCCGTGTTGACCCGTTCCTTTGATGAGGCGATGGCGTTTGCCGAGGAAGTCGGGTTGCCGGTCGTTATCAGACCGAGCTATACACTCGGCGGACAGGGCGGGAGTATTGCCGAGACCAAAGAGCAGTATCGGCAACTCGTGGAGCGAGCCTTTGATGAAAGCCCGGTTCATGAGGCGCTGATCGAGGAATCGCTCATCGGATGGAAGGAATTCGAGATGGAGGTGATGCGCGATACTGCCGACAACGCCGTGATCATCTGCTCAATCGAAAATATCGATCCGATGGGAGTGCACACCGGTGACAGCATCACGGTTGCGCCGATACAGACGCTATCCGATCGAGAATATCAGATCATGAGGACGGCATCACTCGAGGTGCTGCGAGCAATCGGCGTTGATTGCGGCGGATCGAACGTTCAATTTGCGGTTCAGCCGGAGACCGGCAGAATGATAATTATCGAAATGAATCCCCGGGTTTCCCGGTCGTCGGCACTTGCGAGTAAAGCGACCGGATTTCCTATTGCGCGGTGCGCGGCTCGTCTGGCAGTGGGATTTACGCTCGATGAGATCATCAACGATATTACCGGGAAAACCGTGTCATGTTTCGAGCCGGCCCTCGACTACTGCGCCGTAAAGGTGCCGCGGTTCGAGGTCGAAAAATTCCCGCAGGCGTATACCGAGCTGGGAACGCAGATGAAATCGGTCGGCGAATCACTGGCTCTCGGCCGGACGTTTACCGAAGCGCTCAATAAAGCGATCAGGGCCGCCGAGATCGGGTACGAAGGAGTTTGTGAGCTCGACATCGGGTATGACGGACTTGATGCGATGTTGACGACGCTCCATCCGTCGCGAATTTTTGCCACATACACAGTTCTCGCGCGTGAAGGAATGAAGGCGATCGACGGACTTCATGAAAAAACCGGATACGACCCGTGGTTTCTCTATCAGTTGCTGGATCAGATCGAATTCGAGGATCGTCTTTCGTTGGAAAAGCTCGATAAAGAGCTTCTTCTCGAGGCAAAGCGCTACGGGCTATCAGATAAGCGAATAGCTCAGATAAAAAAGACCGCATTGACCGAGATTCGAAACGGGCGTGTCGATGCCGGTATTCACTCGGCGTTTCATTTCGTCGATACCTGTGCCGGAGAATTCACCGCGGATACCCCGTATTTTTATTCGACGTATGGAGAGATCGATGAAGGTGGCCAAATCGAAGGTGACGCCGTCATTATCCTTGCAAGTGGCCCCAATAGAATCGGGCAGGGGCTCGAGTTCGACACGTGCTGTACATTGGCGTCACTGGCGTACCGGGAGGAGGGGATCAAAACGATTCTCGTCAACTCGAATCCCGAAACCGTATCCACCGACTTTAATGTCTCGGACAGACTCTATATCGAACCACTGACAACCGAGCATGTGGGGGAAATCGTCCGTAAGGAAAATGTCCGGGATGTTGTCGTGCAACTCGGTGGCCAGACTCCGCTCAATATGGCGGAAGAACTATCGAAACTCGGCGTCAATATCATCGGCACTGAAGTACAGGGGATTCTCGGCGTCGAGGATCGCGGATTGTTTGCGGATCTTCTCAATCGGCTCGGGCTGCGTCAGCCGAAAAACCGGATGGCCGGGAGCGTGGAGGAAGTCTACCGGCAGTCAGAAGAAATCGGATTTCCGGTGTTGCTGAGGCCTTCATTTGTGCTCGGCGGGCGAAGCATGTTCATCGCATATAACAGGGAGGAGCTCTCCCATTTCCTCAATCGCGGTGTTCGGATATCACCGAACCGTCCGGTGCTCGTCGATCAATTTCTCGAGGATGCGTTTGAATACGATGTCGATGCGTTGTGTGACGGACACAACGTATACGTCGCAGGGATCATGCAACATATCGAAGCTGCCGGAATTCATTCGGGGGATTCCGCGTGCGTTTTTCCACCTATCAAATCGGATCCGTCGAGCCTCGATGAAATGATCGAGGCGACCACGATGATTGCGCGCGACATCAATGTTCGTGGATTTCTGAATATTCAATTCGCGGTCAAGAGCGACGACTTGTACGTGCTCGAGGTCAATCCGCGGGCATCTCGGACGGTTCCGTATCTCTCGAAATCTTCGGGAGTGAACCTGGTGAAGGCGGCTGTACGCAGCTGGCTCGGGAAGAGCCTCGAGGAACAGGGCCTTGCCAAAAACGGGACCGGACAGGGACACTGTGCAACGGGTTGGGCGGTAAAAGAGGCTGTTTTTAGCTTCGAGCGGTTTCACGTCATCGATCCGTTACTCGGACCCGAGATGAAATCGACCGGTGAGGTTATCGGTACCGGTGACAGTTTCGGCGAGGCCTATGCGAAGGCGCAGGCATCGGCGGGAACGGTGTTACCGATCGAAGGACGGATTTTTGTTTCGGTTCACGATCAGGACAAGGAAACGATTCTGCCGATCGTCCAGGAGCTTTCGGAAATGGGATTTTTGATTTGCGCAACGAGAGGAACCGCCGAGTTCCTATTCGACCACGATATATTCCCGGAGGTAATCCTCAAGATACACGAGGGAAGACCGAACGTTCTCGATCATATGCGAAGCGGGCGAATCAATCTTCTTATCAATACGCCGCTCGGGAGATTTTCGCAAAAAGGTGACGAGATGATACGAATCGAAGCGGTCCGCCGCAGGATCCCGTACACCACTACGTCTTCGGCCGCGCGAGCGGCGACGGAGGGTATACGATATCTGCGGCAGAAGAAAATCAAGGTTCGCTCGCTCGTGTCCGAAACCAGCTTCGTTTAGGTAAAGTTGCCGTTTTCATCCTGTTCGAGCACGAAATTATTGTAGTAGTACTCGAGACTGTCCACCATTGCCTCCCAGGATGCTTCGATAACGTTCTGTGAAACGCCTACGGTGTCCCAGGCATGCTCGTGATCGGTGCTCGTAATGAATACGCGAACGCGTGCGGCTGCTGCTGCAACCGGATCGAGAACACGTACACGATAGTCGGTCAGCGACACCCGACTGATAAAACCATAGAACGGGTGCAGCGCGTCCCGCATCGCCGCATCGAGCGTCTCAACCGGACCGATCCCGACACCGGCTCCCATAATCTGTTTACCTTCACATGTAAGAAAGATCCGTCCCACCGTCTTTGATTGTACTTCCCCGGTTTTATACGACTCCAGGTGATAGTTATTGAGCTCGAACAGCGGCACATATCTGTCCAGGCTTTTTCGCATGATCAAATCGAAAGATGCTTCAGCGGCTTCGTACTCGTATCCGAATTGCTCCTTCCCCTTGAGTATTTCTACGAGCTTGGTCACTTCCTCCGAGTTCTTCTCGAAATCACCGTAGCGTTTGAGCTTCCGCACAATCGTGGATTTTCCGGCGAGCTCCGATAGAATGATCTTTCGCTCATTTCCGACGATCGATCCGTCGATGTGCTCCATCAGATGCGAAGCTTTGCTTATAACGTCGGCGTGCTGCCCGGCTTTGTGGCTGAATGCTGCTTCACCGACATATGGTTGACGTTTTTCCGGGATGATATTTGCTTTTTCGGCCACGAATCTCGAGAGATTGGTAAGATGCTCGAGTTGATCCTGCATGTGTACGGTGAACGGAGTTTTCAGAACGATATTGGGAATGAGAACGCAGAGATTGGCATTTCCACATCGTTCACCCCATCCGTTGACGGTGCCTTGTATCTGAGTTGCCCCTTCGAATACGCCGGCGAGGGTATTTGCGTCGGCCGTCCCGCAATCATTGTGAAAGTGTACGCCGATTGGAGCGAGCTTTGATTTTGGTAGTGACTTGATGATCTCGGTAACTTCGTGGGGTAATGCCCCGCCGTTCGTGTCGCACAAAATCATCGTGTCCACACCGGCATCGGTAGCACCGTGAAGAATTTCGAGCGCATACGATGCGTCATCTTTATAACCGTCGAAGAAATGCTCCAGATCGAAAAACACTTCACGACCCTGCGATTTGAGATACGCAATAGAATCACGGACCATTTCGATATTTTCTTCGGGAGTGGTTTTGAGCACATGCTCTACATGCGCCTTCCATGTCTTTCCTACGATAATGACCGTTTCGGTTTCCGCTTCCAGTAGCGCATTCATATGAGGATCGTTGGCGGCTTTATGACCGGAACGCCGGGTAGAACCGAAAGCTACGATCCGGGCGTGATGAAAACTCTCCTCCTTCGCCCGTGCGAAAAATGCCGCCTCTTTCTCGTTAGAAAGAGGGAATCCCCCTTCGATGTAGTCGACGCCGATATCGTCGAGCTTGTGCGCTATCTGGATTTTGTCTTCGAGCGTGTAATTAACATCGATTCCCTGCATACCGTCTCGTAGTGTCGTATCGTAGATCGTTACCGTGCTCATGGTTTTGTATCCTTTCCGTTTGCTTTCATCAGCTCACATCTGTTCAACGCATTGACGTAGGCCCGTGCGCTCGCTTCGAGAATATCGGTGGAAGCGCCTCTGCCTACAACCTGTTTGTTCTCTATTTCGAGCGTAACCGCCACTTCTCCGAGCGCCTGTTTTCCCGGTGTAACCGCCTGTACCGTGTACTCCAATAGCGTTGTCTCGGAGTCCGTCGCCCGATCGATCGCCCGGAAAACCGCGTCTACCGGTCCGTCACCGGTTGCCGCTTCCTCCTTTACTTCCTCGCCGCGTTTAACGCGAACCGTTGCCGTAGGTACGGCATGGTTCCCGGAGAGGATGTTGAAGTATTCGAGTGAGTATCCGGCACCTTCTTTCCCGAGCTCATCGCTCACAATTGCATACAGATCGTCGTCGTATACCTCACGTTTTCGATCGGCTATTTCGAGAAAGCGATTATATGCCGATTTCAACTCATCTTCGCTGAGCGCGAGTCCGAGCTCACCGATTCGCGTCTTGAATCCGTGCATTCCCGAGTGTCGTCCGAGAACGATATTCGATTCGGCTCTGCCTACCGATTCAGGCGTCATGATCTCGTATGTTTCGCGATGCGATATGACGCCGTGCTGATGAATTCCCGCTTCATGTGCAAATGCGTTTTCGCCGACGATCGGTTTGTTTCGTGGAACCGGAAATCCGATAACGTTTGAAACCAGCCTCGATGTATTGAAAAGCTGATGCGTATCTATCGACGTTGAATACCCGATGACATCCGCGCGAACGCGCAGTGCCATTACGACTTCTTCGAGCGCCGCGTTACCGGCGCGTTCTCCTATCCCGTTTATCGTCAGCTCCGCTTGTCTCGCTCCGTTTTCAATAGCCGCGATCGTATTCGCCACTCCGAGTCCGAGATCGTTGTGACAATGAACCGAAATCTTCGTCTTATCGATGTTCGGAACGTTCTCTCGGATTCCATTGATAAACGCTCCGAACTCCTCGGGAACCGCGTATCCGACGGTATCGGGAATATTTACGACGGTCGCCCCCGCCGCGATAGCCGCTTCGACGACCCGATAAAGGAACTCAGGTTCGCTTCTCGTAGCGTCTTCGGGAGAAAACTCCACATCGTCGGTATAGTTCCTCGCATGGCGAACCGCTTTTCCCGCCATTTCGACAACCTGCTCGCGTGACATTCGCAGCTTATGCTCCATATGGATATCCGAAGTGGCGATAAACGTGTGTATACGTTTTTTCTCCGCCGGCTTTATGGCGTCGGCGGCGGCTTCTATATCCTTTTCGAGCGCTCGTGCAAGTCCGGTTATAATCGGACCTTTGACGCCCTCGGCGATCATCCGGCATGCGCGAAATTGATGCGGAGAGGAAACCGGAAACCCGGCTTCGATAATATTGACTCCCAGACGACTGAGCTGAATCGCAATCTCAAATTTTTGTTCCATGCTCATGGATGCGCCGGGCGACTGTTCACCGTCTCTCAACGTCGTATCGAAAATATCAATCTGTTCCATCGTATTTACTCCTTTCTCTAACTATGTTGAATCGTGATCTTGTCTGAGTTGATAGAGATACCGGTAGAATCTCCTTTCGAAGTGCCGAGAATCCGGTCTGAAAGCGTTGTACAACCCACATAATTTCCTCCATCGACAAAAAAAAGCCGTTCTCCCGAAGAAGAACGGCTTCTGATCGCATCGCTGATGCTACATCATCCTCCTCGGGGCACCGGTGTATCAACCGCTAGTAGAGCAATAATGATGATGCCGAGAAGGGTGCTTATTTTCACGTTTCATATATACTTCGCCCGATATCGTTGTGTCAAGCCTGCGCCGCCGGTTTTGCCCGTTTCTTATTTTCTTGACCCGGCGAGACTCGGTCCATACAATACGATCATGCGTGACGACGCGGATGTGTTCTCATCTCTGGCGGCACAGCTCGATCCCGAGGAACGAAGCGCACTCCTCGAAAGAATTTCGAAAAGCCATCCGGAGCAGTCCGAGACGCTTATTGTAGTTGATGAAACCGATAAGCAGTCGGTCGAACAACTATACGAGACGCTCGGGTTTTTCAAAAAACTTTTTGTCATTATCAAGTCGATTCTCATGCAGCGCGACCGGATATCGATTCTCGAGGAAGCCCTCCTCGAGCGAATCGGGAGACGAATCATAAATCAATTTCCGGGAGTGTTCGACTACCGGGACAAGAGTCTCGGAGCGATATACCAGGATGAGCTGCGTAATCTACAAACGAGCCTTGCAAATCTTTCGGAGCCTTTCACTACGGCTTTCGGCGGGGAGAAAAGACAATTTATCGCGTTTCTCGCAAGTCTCCAAATGCCGCTGGTACATGAACGGCTCGTGTCGGTCTGCGACATCGATGCCGAGTCCGAGCTGACCGCAGATGATGATGAGTTCGAGCTCAAAAAACGCTCTCAAAATGAAATGCAGGATATCTGGGATTCGCTACCCGATGATGAGCGGAACGAGATGTATCACGCGGTGCGCAGTATCGGATTCCTCAAGGAGCTCGTTTTTTTTCCGTTTTCGCGAATTGACCGGACCTCCGCACCGGAAGCGGTTTCAACTATCGAAGAGCTCGCGGATCTGCTTCATTCGATCCGGGTCACTCCGTCCAAAAGCACCGTTTCCACACTGGTCCTGTATACGAATCGGGATTCGCTTTCAGGAGAGGGGGAAACACGTCGGATTGAGCACAAATACGAGGAGCTTTCGGCCGCGCTTCATGCAATCAACAGGTTTTGTTCGCAGATTCCGCTTGTCGATATCTTGAAAGTCTTGAAACAAAACATTGAATATACGCCCGAGAGTCTCGGTGGAGGAGAAGAGTGGTTCAATTTATACCGACAATACTGGGAGAAGCGGCTCGAGCGGGCGATCAAGACGTATGCGCACAAAAAGAAGCGGGACCGGCTCCAAACCGAGCTTGATGAGCTCTATGAAACCACGACGATTCATTCGCTCGACAACTATGTTCCGAACAGATTTGATGATACGGTCACGCTTCGGTTTGGGATGTGTTCACAGATCCTCGTTTTCGTAGCAGAAGTGCTTTTCGAGAGTCAGATTTCGCGACCGCTCAAGCTTATTCTCATCAACGGTGAGTTCTATAAGCCGCAAAACCGTGAAGAGCTCACCGACACGTACAACAATCTGAGTAGTCTTGGCAACAAGCTGCGCGCGCTTGATCGTTCGCTGGAGCTTGAAGATCAGAGCGAGAACACTCCCGAAGCTCAGCTTCGCGCGACGCCGCGTCGGAAAAAGGTCGTGCTCGATCATGTAGAGACCGAGTTGGAAAAACTCATTCGCCTCTCGATTGATTATCTCGATTCGTGTATCAATATTATAAAAGGTATACTCCGCGGTGAAAGCGGAGAGAAGTATGACACCCTTTCCAACGTGAGTCAGATCGGGGGAAGCGACAATGCTCGATTAATGTCACAACTGGCACGGTCGCTTACGCGTTGTGAATCTACCAAACGATTATTGCACGAAGCATACGATCTCGAACAATCGTACGTTCCGGAATTGAAATCCTGACGAGGAGCACCGATGCACATTACATCTTTCGCGCTTCCGACCGGTACTCGAAAAAGTGTGTTCCGTCTAAACGACGACAGCAATGGGGCACCGACCGCGTTTATATCGACCGCGCCCGCAGGAGACATGAAAACACCGGCAGCGAGAGTTGCCCTTGCGAAAGAGTTCGGGATAAATCCGGGGCGGTTCCGGAAGCTCAGGCAAACACATTCGAGAAAAGTCGTGACCGATCCGTTCAAAGAGCAGGAAGGAGACGGAATCATCACCGCCGACCCACTCGCCGTTCCGGTAGTAACCGTAGCCGACTGCTTTCCGGTGTACCTGTTCGATACGGTTGAAAATGTATTCGGCCTGGTTCACTCGGGATGGAAAGGGACCGGGATCGTAGCCGATGCGGTGAAGGCGATGGTTTCATCCGGTTGCTGGCCGCGCAACATCATCGCGATCGTCGGACCCGGAATAGGCGGGTGTTGCTACGATGTTCCCGAAGAACGGGCGAGAAATTTTACGATATTAGGCAATAACGTCGCAATACAGCGAAACGGAAGCTGGTATCTCGATCTTGCAGCGGCAAATCGGACACTGCTCGAAGGAGCCGAAGTCGGAGAGATTCGCATTGTAGAGAATTGCACATCCTGTGACGGCCGATTGGGATCGTTTCGGCGACAGGGGCCGGATGAGTACACGCACATGCTTGCCGGAATCGGGCATTTCTAGTAGGAGTTATCCTCAAACAGCATGAACGAGATCAAAGAGTCAATCCGGTCACTACTATATGAGCGTCTCGTCGCCGTCGCCACGGAAAAGCAGGTGGAGTTGCCGATCGATGAAAGCTCGGTAATCATCGAAATTCCGCCCGATCCGAATCTCGGCGACTTGGCGGCGCCGATGTTTCCCTACGCGCGGTATTTCAGGACATCGCCGAACACAATTGCCGAGTGGATTGCAGCGGCAATTAAATCGCAAAAGAATCCAATGATCGATTCGGCGCAAGACGCAGGTGCCTATGTGAATCTGAAAGTAGACCGTGCCGATTATTCGAGCAGAGTTCTTACGGAAATAGAAAAAGAGGCAGACACGTACGGAACAAACCGCTCGCTTTCGGGGCGGCGGGTTATGGTGGAGTTCTCATGTCCGAACACCAATAAACCGCTTCACCTCGGGCATCTACGCAACGACGCGATCGGTGTAAGCGTGTCGAATTGTCTGGAAGCTTCCGGAGCGGCCGTCCTGAAGGTGGATCTTATAAACGATCGCGGTATACATATCTGCCAGTCGATGGCGGCGTACAAGCAATTCGGCGAAGGAAAAACTCCCGAATCTGAAGGCAAGAAAAGCGATCATTTCGTCGGGGACTATTACGTTAGATTCAGCAAGTGGGCACTGGAGGATCCCTCGGCGCACGAAGAAGCACGAAAAATGCTCAGGCTCTGGGAAGCCGGCGATGAGGAAACCACCGAGCTCTGGGAGTTGATGAACCGCTGGGCGATCGATGGAATCGAGGAAACCTATAGAAAAACCGGAATTACGTTTGATCGCATCTACTACGAGAGCCGGACCTACAAAATGGGACGCGAAACGATCCTTAAGGGACTCGAAGACGGGGTTTTCTATAAAGAAACCGACGGGAGCGTTTGGGTCGATCTTGCGGATGTCAATCTCGACAAAAAAGTCCTTTTACGCTCCGACGGGACAAGTGTCTACATTACGCAGGATATAGGAACGATTATACGTCGAATGGAGGATTGGCCGTTCGACAGGATGATCTACGTTGTTGCGGCGGAGCAGGAATATCATTTTCAGGTCCTGTTCGAGATTCTCAAACGGCTCGGATACGATTGGGCTTCGAATCTCTATCATCTTGCGTATGGCATGGTAAATCTTCCCGCGGGAAGGATGAAGTCGAGAGAGGGAACGGTTGTCGACGCGGACGATCTTATCGAAACGTTGAAGGATCTCGCTCATAAAGAGATTCGAGATAAGGACCGCGAAAACATCGTCGAAGATGCCGATTCGATCGCCGGGTCGGTAGCGCTCGGCGCGATACATTATTACCTTCTACAGGTGTCGGCAAACAAGGATATGATATT